>JBILPN010000161.1:0-7321 GCA_044373865.1 Luteolibacter sp.
GTTGGTATCATCATCGAAGGCAGCGCCACCGGACCAGGCGGTGTAGGGATCGGAAACCGCGGTGGTAACAACGATTTGCAGACCGCCGCCGTCAGTGCCACCGCCGTTTTGGAAATAAACGGTTTTTCCAGAGCCTGCAATGTCGTGGGCGGCGTTAGCCGGGCCGAAGTTGGAGATTGTATTGAAGGTGCTCGCTGTGTTGCTGATCAACGTGTAGGTTCCATCCTCGTAGGTTCCCCACGGAACAGCTTCGCCACGGCTGCCCCCGACGATATCGGCGGCACTGAATGAACTATCCAGCGTAACCGTGCCATTCACTTTCATGGGAACGTAGGATGCCGGGGAGATGCCAATTGCATAAAAGTAAAATTTCGCGGTATTTTCCAAGGTCAGGTTGGTATTGATGGTTCCCGGACCACCGATCCGTCCGCCAGCTTGGACCAACACATTGGAGGCAAGTGAAGCGGAGTCTGCCAGCGCCAGCGAAGCGCCATTACTAACGATCGTGTCACCGAGGTAAGTGTTTGTGCCACTCAGGCGCAGCGTAGTCTCGGCGCTTCCGCCCGACCGGATAATGCTAAGACCTCCGGTTCCGGAGATGGGACCCGAGAACTGAATTCTGCGGTCTGAGCTTGAAAGCGTATGGTTCACCGTAAGATCTCCGTCCAGCGTGACATTGCCAGTGAGCATGATGTTATTATTGGTATTTCCGCCATTAAGATTGCGGGGACCACCGGGATTGACCACGATGTTGTTTGCATAGCTGACGCTGGTTCCGCCAGTTCCTCCGGGAATAACTGCTACGGCCGCAGCGTTCGAATCTGCAGCAGCGCCAATGGTGATGAGCCCGGTGCCAGCCGAGTTCACGGCGTTGCCGCGAAGTTCAGCAGTTCCACGGGAAATCGTTAGGTCGCCACTCCAAAGGCTATTGTCCCCTGAAAGTCGGGTGATAAAGCCCAGAGTACCTGCCGTCAAATTCAAGTCGCCAGCGCCAGTGATGTTGCCAGTGAAAACCATTACCTTATCGTTAAAGTAAAGGCCGTTGTGCACGGTAAGATCGCCGTTCAGCGCAACACTGCCACTGAAAGTGTAGGTATGATCGCTGCTTCCGCGTATTGTTCGGAAGCCACCGGTATTTACGATGATGTCGTTCGCAAAAGTTTTACCACCAGCCGTTGGAGTTGATGCACTGAGGTTCAAGGCAGCTCCAGCAGAGTTTGCGGTCTCTCCGAGAAAAACGTCGCCAGTCCCCGCATTGAAACCGCCAACGGCAGTATCACCGAAAATATCGGCGGCGCCCTCGCGAATCACCAAGTCTCCCGACCAGTTGGAGTTGTTTCCTCCCAGAGAGACACGTCCCAACCCGAAACTCGTGCTGGCGCTGGTGAAGGTGTTGTAACCGTCAACAATCAAATCGCCGGTTCCGGTAATTGCGCGGCCAATGGTAACTGGACTGACGAGAGAAGTGTCAGCGGAAATATTCTGGATGGTCAGATCGGCATTCAAAACTAAGGAACCCGTATTAAGTGTCAGTGCGCGGCTTGTCCCCGTGGTATTGTTGTAGGCCAGTGTGCTGGCGCTGGAAACCGTAATGTTTTGCGATAGAGTCTTTGCAAAAGCACCTGTTGTGCGGGCTTCGAGAATACCGCCTCCCAAGTCGATCGCCACAGCAGCAGCCAGATCCTGAGTGGCACCTTGCGTGTTATTAAGGACGAGGCGGCCGCCATTGACATTAAGCGGCCCAGTGAAGGAGTTGGCATTGAAGCCGGTCATGACAAAGGTGCCTGTGCCTGTTTTGGTGATGCCACCCGCGCCCGCAGTTTGCCGGTTGAAGGTGAGCAGACCAGAGCCGTTGTGGTCGATCTCGAGTTGAGAAGTCAGGCTTTGTGATCCCGTTATTCCAGTGCCCCCGTTGAAAGTGATGTTCGCAGTTGAGTCAGCAGTCACGTCAAGAGACGCATTACCACTATCCGCTGCAAAAGTCAGGACAGAGGAGTTTGTCATGTTTGTCGTCCAGATATCATCGATGTCGTCCCCGAACGTAATTGATCGAACAGTCCGGTTAAATCCGATTTCGTTGCTTGTGGCCCGGGTCACATTGTTAAAAACAAGGTCGGCGGTATTGTTGAAAGTGGGAGTCGTCTCCCAGTTTGTGGACGTTGGAGCCCAACTGCCAGTGAGAGGATCAGCCCCCGTCCAGGTGAATGTGGCGGCTTGAAGTGCTGGCGCGGAGGCAAGAACGGTAGCAAGCAGGCTTGCAGCGGTGAGCGTACGGAATGGGTTTTTTCTGGTTTTCATCGGTTTTTTTGAATGAGGATTGGGCTTGGGATTTCGATTGGTGCGGTGGGCCGATGCGGCTTGCGCAACTGCTCCGAGACAAAGATTTTTTGTGGGTGAGAAACGGTGAGTTGGGTGAATGGGTTTGCCATTGGACTTCAAATCCAAAAGTTAAGCTGGCGGCGGCAGGCAGTTGGGTTGCTGGATTTCTCAGCAACAACGCCATCAAACCAACTTGAGACGTAATCAATCAAAGGGTGGGCGGGATGTCACTGATTTCAGTTTGCATAATTTACGCAAAATCTTATACATTGTGAGCATCTCAGGAGCGCTTCATACCATTTCCGTGGCAAAATCCGCGCTGTAGGTGCTGGTTTGTCCACTCGCGGTCACGGACTGATACTTGGCAAAATTCACGCGGACCGTGCTGGCAAAGACGCTTGAAGCTGCAAGCCACATCACCATGGCAAGCATGACCAAGCCACTGCGCGCAGTGCTCGCGGAATAGGAACTGGCCACTGCGCCAATCCGGGATGACGGGATCGTCAGATATAAAAAATGCATGTCAGTGTTGGCGATTGCTGAGCGTAAACTCTCGTTGTTCCATACTAACAGCGATCCGTGGGCATGTCATTCACTTCAACTTACACAATTCACGCAAAATCTTACACTTCCCAAGCATCCAACAAGGAATCGCAGTGATGGGCTGGCACCATCATGGTGGAATTTCCAAGAGCACGCTAAAGCACTTGCATCCGCTATGGAGAGACCGGGGAAAACTCGCACATCAACCGTTCTCGTGGTTGTTGGATTGGCAAAAACCTGCTGAATTTGCCTCACCGAGTCATTCATGCGCACACCACCTCAGAAAAACGACATCATCCCTGGGGGCACCATCCACGCCTTCCTTCAACGCAAGCTATTTTGCGCAGGGCGACTTCAGCGGTGGACACTTTTGGCACTGGCGTTCACATCAATGACCTTAAGCGTCGGCATCATCTCCGCAAAACCCCTGACCTTCTTCGAGAACGAGCCGATCCAACAGGAAATTGACCGCATCAAGGCAACGCTTGGAACTCTGCCCATCATGGTGACCCATGCGTCTCCATGGACACTGGGCTACGCCGCAAGCTGGGACGACCCGCCGGAGGCCCCGTTGACGATAGAAATCGCATTCGCCGAACCCGCGGAGATCGACTTGGTGGCCATGCTTCCCGCCACTTACACTGATCCGTTTAATGTGAAACAGAGCTTCGGTTTCCCGGTTCGTTTTGCTCTTGAGCGGCTCCTACCCGACGGGACCGTCGAAATGATCGCCAACCATCTCCACGAAGATTACCCCGAGCCCGGGATGGGGGCCCAGTTGTTCCCGTGCCCGAATGCGGCATTGACTGAAGGCCTGCGCATCACCGTGACCCGGCGCGCTCCGAACCCGACCTGGTGGTCCACCTCTCACGTGGTGGCTCTCAGCGAATTATTCGCCTTTGTCGGCGAACGGAACGCAGCACTCCATGGGAAGGTCACCACCTCATCCTCTTACAAGCTCCAGGGAGCATGGGCCCCCGACTACCTAACCGACGGCTTCTCACTCTACTCGCAGATTGATCACAAACTCAGCGATCCAACCAAGAGCTTCCATGCATTTGCGGACGAGGTGCGGCTGGAAATGGATTTGGGCAAAGACCACCAGATCGACGAATTCCGCCTTTGGCCGGTCGTCCGCGCGGTGCAGCACAACTATCCCATGATGATTGGCGTTGGGTTTCCTCGATCCTTTCGATTGGAGCTGGCAAGCAAGAGCGACTTTTCCGATGCCGCAGTGCTTCACGAAGAAAATCAACTGAACCGGCAGCCCGGCGGAGGGCCGTGGATGAAGCATGTTGCTCCCAGTTCCGGCCGCTACCTCCGCATCACCCTTAAGGACGGCATCCGCGACTTCCAATACGAGGATCGAGCGGTGATCATGTTGGCAGAGATTGAGTTTTTGGAAAAAGGGGTGGTTGTTTCCAGCGGCTTGCCCGTTCTAGCCGCCGACGAATCGTTAGAAATCAATAATCTATCCTTGCTCAGCGACGGCTTTGTCAACGAAGGCAAAATCCTGCCGCTGCGGAAGTGGCTCACCCAGTTTCATCAGCGAATCTCCCTCAGCCTGAAGCAAAAAGTGTTGTGGCCGATCGCGACCGAAGCTCGGATGAGAGATCAGAAACGAGCCACCCTCATGCTGTTCATCGCCATCGGCGTGATTGTCGCACTGGCGCAAATGGTCTGGCTCGTTCGGGTGATTGGCCATCGCCGCTGGGCGAGGATGCGCGAGCGCATTGCCTGCGACCTCCACGACGAGATCGGCGCCAACGTCAGCAGCATTGCCCATACCGCCGAGTTGCTGAAGGAAACTCTCCAACAGCCAAGCGAGACACAAACCCGCCTGCTAGACAACCTGATTGACAATGCACACCTTACCACACGAGAGACCAAACATTTCGTCCGCTTCATCGAAAGCGAAGAGCAGGATCTCGATCTAACCCAGCAATTTGCCCAAGTCACCAATCGTATCCTTGGCACCATCCCCGTCAGCTTTTCGCTAGAAAACACCCGCAGTTTTAATGCGCTTGATCCACGCACCAAGTGGAACCTCCTGCTCTTCTACAAAGAAGCGCTCAACAACATCATCAAACACTCTGGTGCGACCCATGTCGAAATCCACACCAAGCGGACGAGTTCGAGCCTACTGCTAGAAATTACGGACAACGGTTGCGGCATGCCCGAGGGATCGGCAAGCTGCCGCCACCTCGAAAGCCGGGCCAAGGTCCTTGGAGGCCTGCTGGACTTGCGCAGTCGGCCGACAGAGGGCACCTCCGTAAAACTAACATTCAACCGCATTCACAAATCATGAACCCACCAATCAAAATTGCCGTCGTTGAGGACAATCCTGCCTACGCAAGGTCCATTCAGGAAATCATCTCCATCAGTGAAGGCATGGAATGCAGCGGAGCTTACCGCAACGCCGAAGATTGCATCCATGCGTTCCAGTCCGCAAATCCTCCCCAGGCCAACGTTGTTTTGCTAGACTTGAAACTCCCCGGCAAAAGCGGCATGTCCCTCATTCCCTTTCTGCGCCAAACCGCGCCGCATGCTGGCATTCTCGTTCTGACCAGCAACGACGACTACCGGACCACACTCGAAGCGATCCAGCTTGGCGTGGTGGGATACGTCCTCAAAGACACGCCCGTGGCCGCGCTGCGCCAGGCAATCCTTGATGTTCACGAAGGCGGCACCGTGATCGACCCACAACTGTCCCGCCTCGTGCTCAAGGCCTTCCAAGACAAAGGCAACGGCGAGGACAACCCATTGAGCAAACGCGAGCGACAGGTTCTAGAACTGATGGCAATGGGCTATGCAAAGAAGGACGTCGCAAACGAGCTTGGCATCAGTTACAGCGCAGTGGCCCTCTACACGGAAAAAATTTACGCCAAGCTCCAGGTTCCTAACATCGCCGCCGCCGTCAGCACCGCAATCCGCAAGGGCTTGATTTAGGGTGCTCGTTGCCAGACGTTTCAAATTTCGCAAGGGTTCCGAAAAATCAGGCATTTCCCCAGCGGCTTCGGTGTGGTTTAGTCCCCGGGCAAGGTCGCCAAACCTTCCTCGGAATGGATTGCAGCGAGTTGACTGGCTGACCTCCAACACCATGAAATTCACCCACTTGATTCCGATCTTCGCTGCTGCCAGTTTCGCCGCATTTTCGCAAGCCTCCCCGGAGAGCGACGACTTCGGGGATCACCCGGGATTTGCCCACGCCATGGATGTTCGGACGGAGATCATCGACGGCATCCCCGTCGTCCACCACTACGGCCAAGTCCGGCCGGAGTTCGCCACGGGAACCAAGTCCAGCACCCGACAGCGTGCGGTCATGAAGGACGCATGGCAATTCCGCTTCGACCCCGGGAACGAAGGAATCGCAGCGGGCTGGGCGAAGGGTCCAGTGCTCGAAAAAGACTGGACCGCCGTCACCGTCCCCCATTGTTGGGACATGATGCCGGGTGGGCGATTTCATGATTGGACCGACACATCGCCCGCAAATCCCCCGCACTACAATGGCACCGCGTGGTATCGGCGCGAGTTCAACCATCAAATGGTTCCCGGAAAACACCACCGCTTCGAGTTTCTCGGAGTCCAACAGCGCGCACGGATTTACCTCAACGGTCACGAAATCGCGCTGCACGAAGGCGGCGGCCAAGCCTTCTCAATCGACGTCACCGCTCACCTCAAAGCGGGAAAAAACCTCTTGGCGCTGAAAGTGATCCGGCGGGCAAATCATCAAGCGCTGCAAAAAGACCAGCACAAGGAACCGCAAGAAATCGAGCAAATCCATGGTCCGCACCCGAAGGCCCCTGACAACTGGCCCTACGCCGGCATCACCCGGGAAGTGGCGCTGATCCAGGAAAATCCGGTCACGGTGCGTAAAACCCTGCTCAAAACAAGCAATGGCTCACTTGAAGCGGCCGTGATCCTAGCCAATGCCAGCACGCAAAGCGGAACCTTTTCGGCCTGTCTCGAAAGCCCGGCGCTGGATGGAGAGGTCGAGCGTATTGCCGTGGAAGTCCCCGCCGGTGGAGTCCGGGTGGTGAAGTTCCGCTCGCGCCTCCGCGATGACGCCATCCGCTGGAGCCCGGAAAAGCCGGCGCTTCATGCCGTAAAAGTTTCAATCTTCAGCGGCGCAAGCCTGGTGGACGAGTGGAGCGGCCGCTTCGGCATCCGCGAGATCGCCGTGGAAGGCGCGCGCATCCTCCTGAACGGCCAAGCCATTTTTCTCAAGGGCGTCGCCATGTATGAGGAAACTCACGAGCGCGGAGCGGCTTTACGAGCAGCAGACCACCAGCGCCTGTTCCGGTTGTGCAAGGATAGCGGAGCAAATTTCATCCGCCTGCAAGTCACCCAGCGCTCGCCACTGGTCTATCAGCTAGCCGACCACCAAGGCTCAACGGTGTCCAACTTTGAACCAAAAACGTGCTCCTTGAGTGGCCTCCATGCGCACCAGGGGGCCGCT
>JBILPN010000162.1:0-7278 GCA_044373865.1 Luteolibacter sp.
AGAGTCGGTGAGGGATTGTGAAAGCCGATGGGATCGATGAACCCCTCGCCGACGCGCAAATCCACGGGCGCGGGAGTGGCAGCTAGAGGAAGCACAAGCGCTAGGACAGCGAGAACAAAAGTGGAGTGGAACGGTGTCATTTCAGAAAGTTAGATGAGTTCAGTGAGTTTTGGATTCCCCAGACCGGACGAGCCTCACAGGGCCTAGCAACCCTGCAGGCTGCAGCGGGGTGTTGGCATTGTATTTGTTGTGGGTGGTGAAAGTGGTGGGAGTGGCACCGGGCTGATGGTCGCCGACGAGGCGGTTGTGCCAGGAGTTGATGACATCGATCTCCAGCGTGTTGGTGCCTTGGCGCAGAGCCGCGGTGATGTCGGTGGCGTAAGGTTCTTTCCAGAGCGTGGCGATCTCCTTGCCATTGAGGCGCACCTTGGCGATGGCGTGGACGGTGCCGAGGTCGAGATGGATTTGAGATTTGAGATCTGAGATTTGAAATCTCCTCGTGTAGGTGGCGGAGCCGGAGAAATACTTGATATCGGCATCCGGGTGCTCGGTCCACGAGATGAGTTTTTCGAACGCCAGCGAGCGACCTTGGAAAATGACGTTCCACGGTCCAGGGAGTTCCGGGCTGGCAGGGAGTTGCAGGCGGCCGTGTTCGGGCAGGGTGACGGTTCCGGGTTTGCCTTCGCTGGTGAAGTCCACGGTGAGCTGCTTTTCCTTCAGATAGGCTGGGTCGCCGCCGAGGGCCTCGTTTTCGACGGTGAAATCCAGCCGACCGTTGAGGATGGATTTTGTTAGGATCGCTGTCACATCGGTGGAGGCGGTGCCATCCTTGGCGCCGTATGTGGCTTTGAGGATTTTGAGGCTGCCCAGATTTTGCGGCGTGATGCGCTGGTCGGAAGTCCGCGGGGTGCGGAAGACGACGAAGACCGAGCCGTGGGGGTCAAAGGCAACGGGAACTTGGAGGCGGCCATCGACAAGCTGATAGTCGGCGAGCGGCTGGATTTTCCCGGTTTCCGGCCACCAGAGTTCAGGGGTGCGATCGCTGGTGCGGAAGGAAACTGTTTCGGTGCGGGCGGATGGGCGGGTGTTCGTTAGGAAATAGATATCAGTCGTTTCATCGGCCCGATGTTTCCAAAGCACATCGGCGGGAACGACGACATCGGGCGTCACCTTGAGGCGCTCGAAGGCTTGGGTGAGATTGATGCCGGTTAGCACATTCGGGTTCTTCCAAATATCGGCAGCGAGGGATTTCACTTCGTCATCGGCGGCAGGGAAATTTTCCAGGCTGGGCGAGCGGGAGGGCGGCGGGCCGAGGATGGTGCCACCGGCTGCGACGAGTTGGCCGATTTTTTTCAGCACAGCGGGGCGCATGGTGGCGGACTCGGGGAGAACTAGCAGGCGGTAGCTCATGCCATCCGGCAGGACGAAGCGGCCGTCCTTCACATGGAGGTGTTTTTCGATGACCTCGGAGTTGATATAATCGTAGTCATGTCCGGCGGGCAGCTCGGGATTGCGGACACCGATCATTTTCGGCGTATCCTCGCCGATGTAGTAGGCGACATCCGCGACGTGGTGGCCGGTTTGCAGCATCACCGAGCAGCGGCGGAGGTAGTCAATCCACGGTTTCGACGCGTCGAACCAAGTGTTGTGGCGGTTGAACTCGGTGCCGAACCAGGCGTTGACGCCGGGTTTTTTATCCTCCCACGGTTGGTGGATATAGACGTGGAAAACGAACTGGTTGACGCCTTCGGCAAACGACCAATCACCGAGCGCTTTTAGGTCGCGCGGGGTGTTTGAGAGGACCGGGCCGCCGGTGAAGGCCTCCGCCCAGACGACACGTTTGCCATAGGTGTGGACGGCGCTGGAGGCGGCCCTAACTTCGGGACCGCCAAGGTCGGCTCCCACCCAGAACTCCCCAGCGATCTCGTCACTCTGGCCACCGTATTGGAGGAACTCGGCGGGAAATCCCCAGTGGCCGTAGTTCTCTAACCATAGTTTCAAACCTGCCGCATGGCATAACTCGCGCAGGCCGCCGACGTATTCGCTGGCGATGCGATCCGCGACGAAGCGGCGGAGGTCCCAGAGGAAACGATCGGACTGATCCGCGCTGCCGACGATGCGCCCGCCCATGACCGGGAGCAAACGCAGGGGGTCGTAGCCGAAGCGCTTTTGGAAATCCGCTGCGAAGCCGTCAGTCCAGTTTTGCGGGCCGGCCTCGTAGCTATCAGCGATCACGTGGGTCCATGATTTGCGCTCGGCGGATGTTAGTTTTTTGAGGAGAGGCGTGATGTAGGCGTCGAAGTGGGCCTTGAGGGCGGCGCGGTTCATTTTGTCCACCTCGAATCCGGTGGCCTCGGCGGGCGCAGGCGAGTTCTTGGTGCCGGTGGGGATCAGTCCGCTGCGCAGGATGACCCAATCGCCGGGCGGGACGTTCCATTCCAGGGTGCCGTCCGGGCGGAGGTTTTTGGTTAGGTCGATGATGGTTTCCGGGCGGATGCACAGATCCGTGGATTCAGGTTCCGGAGCTTGCGGCCACGTGTAGAAATCGAAGGGCGGCAAAGGCTCTTGGAACATCTTGAGCAGGGATTTCTCGGCGTAGCTATCCACGCGTGCGGCGGCGGAGAGTTGGACATCGCCTAGGGCATTTGCGGAGCCGCAAACCAAGCGGAAATGGCGGTCCGCGATGGCGGGAAACGAAATGACCACCGGCGCGAGTGGCAGCGGCCCGACGCCGAGCATTTGGTTGTGGCGGGCGATCTGGAATCTTCTAACCGTCCGGAAATTCGTGCCATCGGCCGATGCCTGGAGTTCGGCGGCGGCGTTGATGGGAGCCGTAGGCCGCACGGTGAGGCTGCGGGCCGAGGAATTTTCCGGCATTTGGAAATCGATGACATCCGCGGTGCGGGACGTGATCGTGGCCACTGCTGCATCTCCGGCGGGGGCGGGAAAGGCTTGGATGGTGAGTGGTTGGAAACCTTCCTGAGGCGCGGGCAGTTTTCCTGAAAATTTCTGCGGGCCTTTCACTGCGGTTTCCGTTTGCACGACGTAGCGCATCGCTTGCTCAGGGCTTACCCAGGGTCCGCCGGTCTGGCTCCAACCGGGCGAATTGAACAAGCCGATCTGGACGCCGATGCGCGAACCTTCGCGGATGGCATGTTCGATAAATCCCCACCACTGCGGGGTCAGCGCCTTGGGTTCGGGATTCGCGGCCGCGCCGCTTTGGCCGCTGATGACGCCAATGAACGCACCGCCGATGCCGACGCGTTTCATCGCCTCGAGGTCCTTGGTGATGCCTTCTCTGCTGATGTGGCCATCCATCCAATACCAATAGCACCGTGGCTTGGTGGCTGCGGGCGGTTGGGAAAATCTAGTGACCAGTTGGTCCGCAGCGTTCAAATGAAACGAGGTGAACGCCAGCCCAATCACAAGAAGGCGGAGAATGCAGGTTAACAGTTTTTTAACTTTCATTTGAAATCAGTTTCAGGATGACCTGTCCATACAAGCGATGGCCGAAATCGTTCGGGTGATTTACGCCATTGCCAGTGATGTCGAGATAGCTCTTGCGTGTGAGCAGCTCCTCCCAGACCGAGGTCATGTCCGCCATCACGACTCCTGTTCCGCATGCCGCGGCAAGCGCGTCGCGGTAGGTGGAGAAACTTTCCATGTTCAGGGCATGCCATTCCGCATTTGGCAACATCGACGCCACCAGAATGAACTCCGCATCCGGCGACGTTTCCCTAATCTTGTTCATGATGGCGTTGATGTTTGCAATATAGGTCGCGGTGCTGACGCCGAACGCATCATTCATGCCGTAGGCAATGATCACCAAATCCGGTTTTTCCGCTGCGACCGCTCCTGCGTCAGCAACGCCATTTTGTGATTGCCAGCCGCCGACGGCGAAATTCCGGAGATTGATTTTCGAGCCGAATTTCTTTTCCAGGCCAAGCGCCACCAGTTCCCCGTAGGATGGCAGGAACGGCGGTGCGTTGATCATGCCGCTTGCGTTCGCCCCGAATGAAATGCTGTCACCCGATTGGCAGATGGTGACGGGAGCCTTGGCTTGGAGTTTCGCCATGAGCTTGGGCAGATTGCTTCCGGCCGGCATGGGGATGCTTCCATTCCATGCGTTTGCGCCGTGGGTGTATGTCACGGACACCTGCAAATCATGGAAATAACGACCCTCGCTGAAGATCAGAAACGTGGTCTCATCACCGCGCTTATGGCCAATCTTGTTAGGTAAGGCGGAATTCGCGGGAGGATAGATTTCTCCATAACTTTTGCTGGGAATCGCCGTGCCTGGCAACAGGGTGATAAGTCCGGTCAACCTGTTGACTGTGTAGTCAATTCCGTCCTGATAGGTAAACTCACCATTCGCGCTCTTAACCTCGATGATATTTTCTGGCGGAAACAACAAGGTGGCCGTGGGCGGCTGACCCACCACCTGTTCAGCAAATAACAAGGGTTCTTCAACCATGGTCGTGGATTCCCAGAATGGCTCGAGCAGCAGGTCAAAATCCGGAATACTCACCTTCAGGCGACCGAAGACTTGGGGGCCGGTGCTTGCTGGCAAGGTGATGGTGACGGTGTCGATGCCTGCGCTCGGGGTGTTTGGGGTGACGACGACACCTTCACCGCCCGGGATGGCGACCGGAGTCCAGCCGATGAGGTCGGTGCCGTATTGAAAGGTCTGGGTGGTGCCGCTGGTGGCACTGCGGCGCAAGTAAGTGAAGACGGAGTTCGCACCGGAAGCGTCCAAGGTCGGCAAAGTGCCGGTGGTGGAAGCCGAGGGATCACCTTGCAGGACGTATTCCATGAGGTTTGTGGTGCCGTCGTTGTCGGGGTCCGCACCGGGCTGGTTGTCCGGGTAGACGATGTCCGGATAGTTCGTGGACATCCAGGCGGCGAAGGGATACGCGGGGTTGGTGGCGGTGATGGTGAGGTTGTCGATGTTCGCGACCGTGCTATTTGCATGGAAGCTGATGTATTTGTCGGCCCCAGTGAGGTCCAAATTGGTCCAGGTGTTGGTCAATGTGGTGCCGACATACATTTTGACAATATCGGTAGCGCCGTCGCTGTTGAACGCGGAGCCGCTTCCAGTGGCATCCGAAATCACGAAGGTGATCAGGTCGCCATTCATGAAGGTGGCCGTGCTACCGATCCCTGTAGCACCGTCGAACTGCTGGGTGACACCACTGACCCGGAAGAGACTGCCGAAACCGACGGCGGCCTCGTTGACAAACGGGTTCTGGGTGCTCGCGAGAGTGAAAGACGTCCAACCGTCGGCACCCAGTTGATTGATGACACCCATATTGAACTGGATCTCCAAGGCCGAACTGAGGGTGTTCGCAGCGGCTGTGATGTTATAGTTCAAGCTGGCACGCATGTTGGTTGATCCGGCATTACCCGCGCCTGCATACATGTGCAGGTTTCCGCCGTTGCCGCGTTGGAACGCGCCGTCCCAGCCGCCGCCGACGCTGACCTTGTAATCCTTGGTCGCCGCAGTGCCCGACTGGTCTGCCGCAAGAGCGCTTGTGGCGTTAAACGACGCGACGAATCCTACGGAACCACCAAAGTTGACACCGCTGGGACCGGCACCTGCCGTGTTGAAGTTATCGCTGAACAGCACAGCCGCCGAAGTCGGGCCGACGATGGTGAACACCGCGAGGGCGGCAAGTGAGCGGATAGCGGAAGGCATGGATTGTGGTTTCGGAGCGTGAAAATGGATCAGTTGCCGGGAGAGGCTTAAGGTTGGGTGGCTTTGAGGCGGCCGAAGAGTTTGGCTTCGGCACCTTTGGCAACCGTGATTTCCACCTTGTCGATGCCTGCCCTCGGGTCGTCCTGAGTCACGGTGACCCCGGCTCCGCCAGGGATGGCGACGGGCGTCCAGTCGCTGAGATTGCTGCCGTATTCGAAGGTCTGGGTGGTGCCGGTGGCGGCGGCGCGGCGATGATAGGTAAACACGAAGTTTTCACCGGCTGCATTCAGATCTGGCAGAATATCGCTGCTGGAAACCGAGGGATCGCCACCTTGCAGAAGGTATTCTAGAAGGTTGGCGATGCCGTCCTTGTCGGGGTCCGCGGTGGGCGCGTTATCCGGGGCTGCAATGGCCGGGTAGTGGGTGGTCATCCAATCCGCGAAAGGATCGGCGATAGGCGAAATTCTCACATGATCGAGAAACACGGTGTTGTCCCCGCCGTTCAGGTTGGTTCCAGTGAATGAAAGGAGACTATTCTCTGATGATGCGGTGAATGTCGCGGTGTAGTTCACATAACTGGTTTCCGTCCCAAGCGGCGCGAAGCCTCCGATGACACTCCCGTCGATGCTGGCATTCCAAGTTTGCCCGATATAACCGGCACGCTGTGCGGCCGAGAAGGTAAGCCTGTATTCCGCACCCGGGGTGAGATCACCTAGCTGGGTTGAAATGGATGCCCCGCCTCCCTGGAGAAATGCAACTTGAAATCCTTCAGGAGCTGAAGGATTGGCGAATGTAAAAGCGCTCAAGTTCCTGCTGAGACCCGAGCCTTCGTTGAACGTCCAAGAGGCACCGGTGGGATTGTACAGATACGATGCGATGACCGGACTCTCGAAACCGGCATTCGGCACGAGGATCGTCATGATCGCGGCTGCGCTTACCGGTGGCGAGTCCACTCCCACGCCAAGAGAGTTTTCAGAGGAAACGATATAGTTGTATTGAACACCATTGGTAAGGCCCTCGTCGGTAAATTGAGTCTCAGCCCCGGAAGAGATCAGCGTATAGGGACCTTCGATGTTGGGCGCACGCTTCACCTGATAGGTGGTTGCATTGGGGGCCGGGTTCCAGGAGAGGCGGATTTGCTGGTTGCCGGAAGCTGCCGCAAGGCCGGTCGGGGGCGGAGGTGAAAGCGGCACATCGGTTGCGGCATGCAAGGTGTAAACCGCCTCGCGAATGCCTTGGAGGTCTCCGATAATCAGATAGAATCGGTAACTGAAGATGCTGTCCGCCTCAAATGCATACTTGCCAAGTGGCGAGACATACATGGTTGAAATATCAAAAGGATTTGTGGTGACGCCGGAACCGTATTTTCCAGCGAGAAACTGGGTGGCGATTGGCGTGTAAACTCCAACACCGGAACCGTTCGCATCCACGCAGGCCGTCCATGGCTCGGTGGGATTATAAAACGACCAAGGAAAAGTCCCGCTCGACGGCGTGTTTGGGATGGTCGCAAGTTCACCATTCGTCCACGGCGCATTTCCGGTGTAGGCCTTGATCGAGTTCAGGGCTGAAACGAGATAGACAGC
>JBILPN010000163.1:0-7273 GCA_044373865.1 Luteolibacter sp.
GCTACCCCCGACCCAATCGCTCATGACAAGCGACCGCGGCACGGGAGGCATTCCCGTGCCGCGGTATTTTTTTGGACCTTGGCCCGACGGAATCCTCGCCAATCCAGCGACACCGCGCCGCTCTTTAGGACTTGACGCTTGACCCACCCCCCCCGCCCTGCTTGCCTCCGGCTTCCGCCACCTGATTCTAAATCAGTTTGCAAGCCAATTAACCGCCGCATCGCACCTTTTCACCCTGCGTGATTCAGGGTTCGTCACTCTCGTTTCACCTTCGATTTCTTCTCTTCATGGACCTATCCTCACCGCTTTGGTACGTCTCTTACATTGTCGTCCTCATCGGACTTGCCGGTTATGGCTCACACCGGCTGACGATTGTTTTTTTATATTTGAAGCACTCTCGCAAGCGGCCTCATCCAAAAGAGGAGTTCAAAGATCTTCCTTTGGTGACGATCCAATTGCCAGTTTTCAATGAAATGCACGTGGTGGACCGCCTTTTAGCGTCAGTTTCCGCCTTGGATTACCCTCAGGATAAGATGCAGATTCAACTGCTCGACGATTCCACGGATGAAACCGTGGAAATTTGCCGGGCTGGCATCGCAGGCTTGCAAGCTCGTGGCTTTGACGCGGAGCACATCCACCGCACCGACCGAACGGGCTACAAGGCTGGCGCGCTCGAAAACGGCACGCAATTCGCAAAAGGCGAATATCTCCTGATTCTCGATGCTGACTTCGTCCCAAATCCGGACCTTCTGCAAAAAACCATCCATTATTTTTCAGATGACAAAATCGGCATGATCCAAACCCGCTGGGGTCACCTGAACCGGACATTCAACGTTCTCACGAGAATCCAAGCGATGTTTCTGGATGGCCACCTCGAGCTTGAGCAAACCGCACGCAATCGCTCGGGACGCTTTTTTACTTTCAATGGAACCGGCGGTATCTGGCGGAAATCCTGCATCGCGGACGCCGGCGGATGGGAACACGACACGCTCACCGAGGACATGGATCTCAGCTATCGCGCGCAACTTAAGGGGTGGCGCTTCATTTTCCTCAATGATGTGGAGACTCCTGCCGAACTCCCCGTGGATATGGACGGCTTCAAAAGCCAGCAGCACCGATGGACGAAGGGCTCGATTCAAGTTTGCAAAAAAGTCCTACCCGCCATTTGGAGAAGCAATGTGCCACTCTTCATTAAAATGGAGGCAACCGCCCATTTGACTTCCAACTTTGCCTATCTCCTTCTGATTTGCCTCTGCTTCCTGATCTACCCCAATCAGCAGTCCCAACCGGACTTCGGCGCGCTCACTTATTACATCGTCAACATCCCGATTTTCTTCTTTGCGTCGGTTTCGGTGATTCTCTTTTATCTCGTCTCACAAAAGGCTCTGCGTCCAGCCACATGGTGGAAAGAAATCCCCTACCTCCCGCTGCTTCTCGCGCTTGGAATCGGAATGTCCATCAGCAACGCGAAGGCTGTGCTCGAAGCGCTGTTCAATCACGAGACAGCCTTCATCCGCACTCCAAAATACGGGATTGACCAAGTGAAGCGCCAAGACTGGAAAAAGAGCAGTTATAAAGCGATGAAAACACTCACGCCGTTTGTGGAACTTCTTTTCGGCTTCTTCTTCCTCTTCGTTGTCGTGGAGGCCGCCATGCAGTCGCGTTGGTCATCGGCGATCCTTCTGCTGCCATTTCCTGTCGGATTTTTCTACACCTCGCTCTCGTCCTTGGCCCGCATGATTCCATCCGGACAGACCTCAGCAAAAACCGCTAATCAGAAGATCCCGTAATTCCGCCCTATGAGAGCCGCTTTCACGCCACGCTTTCTTTACCAACTGTGTGCCTGCCTAGTCGCGGCATGGGGGCTCAGCAGTTGCGCCTCCACACCCTTCGCTACCGGACCCGACGAACGGAACAAGGTGATCGTCAGCGTGCGTGACCAAAAATTGCTGCTCGTCCATGATGGAACGCCGCTCAAGTCATATCCTATTTCCACCTCAAAATTCGGCATCGGCGACCGCCCGGGCAGCAACTGCACTCCACTGGGACGCATGCAGGTGGCAAAAAAAATCGGCGACAACGCCCCCATTGGTTCCGTCTTCAAAAGCCGTCGCCGCACCGGCGAAATTCTTCCGGTTAATGCTCCTGGGCGCGACCCGATCGTCACTCGGATTCTATGGCTAACGGGCAAGGAGTCCCGCAACAGCAACGCATTCCGGCGCACGATTTACATTCATGGCACACCAGAAGAGCACCGCTTAGGCTCACCGGCCTCCTACGGCTGCATCCGGATGTCTAGCCGCGACATCGCAGAGCTTTACGACCGCCTCGGCCCGGGTGCCGATGTTTTCATCATTCGCGGATCCATCAAATCCGGTCGCGCGAAGCAAGATTCGATCAGTTTGGCAAAAAACGGAGCCCGTTCACGCAACGGTGCCTTGCGCCAATGATCCCAGCAACGTCTAGGTATCAAGGTGGATTGAAGAATTTCCATCCCCGCGTTGATGCGCCGTGCGGCAGAGTTGCGGAACCTGACACTGCGGGAGCTTGACCACCTGTTCGCCGCCGAAGCTGCATGAGCCCCCCCGCCCATGAAGATCCCGGTGCAGGATGCGAACGTCCTGATCAACCTCGAACTCACCGGGCTCTTCGATCTGTGGTTTCAAACTGGCATCGAAACCCACACCACGGATTTGATCCGGACTAAAGTTAGACCGTTTGCCAAAAGTCATTTCCGATTGAATGACGGGAGCGCGCCGACGGAGCGGACGAGCTTTAAGTCATCCAGTAGGTCCTTGAGGGAATCGAGAAGCTTGGGTGGGTCGGCTGCCACGTTTGACCCACTTGTGGCGCGGACGGGGATCGCCTTCGAAACCGGCTTCGTCGCTAAAGAACACGCGGGCGGTAGGATCTACTAACAGGGCGGTGAGCCGGGTGGCGCAGTCGTCCCGCTGCTGGGTCCACTTATCCTTGTCGGGCGGTTCCGGCATGGGGCGCGGGATCCGTCGGGCATAGCGGTGCTCGTGGAGGTAGCGCACCAGCGTGCGGTAGGAAATATAAAAGGGCTTTTCTTGTTTAAGCCAGCTGCTGAGTTTCACAACGGTCCAATGGAGTTGCCCGGCTTTGGAAGGATCGTCCACTAGGGGTAGAATCTCGGACTCGACCGTGGAGGCGAGGAGCTTGCGCGGCCTGCCACAGCGCGGACGGTAGGTCAGGGTGACATGCAGCCCGACCTCCACTTCTGGATACTTGCCCAGCATCTCGGCGGCTTCGAAAAATCCGCCGGGAATCGTCATCAGGTGGAATATTCCTTCTAAAGCAGGCCATTTTTACAAGTGTTGGGAGGCGCCGGAATTTACTTAAACTTGCGCTCCTTGGCGTCGCCCCGGTAGCCCCCTGCTCGAAGAGCGTTTCAATCGTTGCGCAGCCTAGCAAAAAGCCTCGGCTGCGTGGTCGGAATGGTGACGGTGAGCAAATCGAGATCGCCATTTCCGGGATCGGTGATGGTGTGGATGGTCACACCGTTGACACCGTTAACCGCAGTGTTCCATACGCCACCGAGATCAGAGTTGGATTCGACCGACCAAACGACGGCGTCAGCGGTCTTGTTGCGCCGGAAGGTGAAGACGAGGGCATTCGGACCGCTGGTGGACTTCGCCGCAGTGGGGAGTTTGGATGCTGCGTCCCGGACCTTGGGGTTTCCGCCGAGGAAGAATTCGAGGCGGTTCACGATTCCGTCGTGATCGAAGTCCATGCCCGGTGCTCCGTCGGTCGCGGCGGCGGCGCCGAAGTAACCAGCGGCCCAGCTGGTGTAGGGATCAGTGACGGTGAGCACGGCTTGCGCGCTTTCGGCCGAACCTGCAGAATTGGTGGCGATGACGGTATAGGAACCCGCGTCAGTTGTGGAAACGCTCGCGAGGGAGAGAGCGGCAGTTGTTTCGCCGGTGAGAATCGCACCGTCCTTATACCACTGGTAGGTCGGTGCCGGGGTTCCTGTGGCGACCGCCGAGAGCATCAACGGTTCGCCTTGATTGATCGTTTGGCTGGATGGTTGGGTGGTGAAACGGGCGATCAACGCGGGCATCCAGCCGTCCAGATTGAAATACGGGTGGCCGAAGATCGCGGCGAGCGTGTAGTCGTTTGGATCGACCGTGACGGGCACGCGGTTTAGGTGGCCGTTCGGCGGAGCGAGCAGCGGGTCCGTGGAAGACATTGAGGAACTCGTATAGTCCGGATCCACCGTGTTGAGCCAGTAAGCCCCTGCCGCCTGCCGCTGGGCGATGGTTGTGGCCGCGCCTCCGCCGATCATCGTGCTGCCGTATTCGCGTGCCCGGCACGGGTTTTCGGAGCCGCTCCAATCGCCCCAGCCCTTGGTGCTGATGTGTGTGCCGAGTTGGCAGTTAATAATAGCGGTGGCGCCGTCCTGGCGCCATGGCCGCATGAAGGTGGTGGAGCCGACGTTTACATCGTAAGGATAGCCGTTGGCCACCAGAGCACGCGGGAAGCGGCATGTTAGAAACACCTCGCCGTAGGGCTGGGCATAGGGCGTGCTCGGCGCGCCAATCGGACCGCCGGTGTTGCGGATTTGAACGATGTCGCATCGATCGAAGACACCCAGTGCTTCGCCGTAGATGAAGTCCACGCTGCCCCAGATCTCGCAGTTATGGAAATAGGCGATGCCGGTGATGGTGTAGAGTGTGTCCTGACCGCCCTTCATGAGCACGTTGTCGAACACGAGGCGCTTGCCGGTGGTGGCGACCGTATTGATCGGCCCGGCGAAGGCGGGGGCCGGCGGCGCGAAGGCACCTGCCAAGTTGGGTTGCGCGACGTATGCGCCATTGTCGATGGTCATGTCGCGCACGCTCACGTCGTTGGAGTCGATGCGCAGCGTTCCCAGTCCCCGCGCGCCATCGCCATAGACTTCCGCGGCGTAGAGGTGGATGAGCTGCACGGCTTTGCGATCCGTTGCGTCTCCGGTGAGGGTTACGAAATTGCGGTTTTGGGCGAAGTAAGCGATGTCGCGATAAACGCCAGGCTTCATGCGGATGGTGCGGGGCAGCGTGTTGTTTTGCGGAATCCAATCTGCGGCTCCCTGGATGGTTGCGAAGTCGCCCGTGCCATCCATCCCGACGGTGATCAGGGTCGGCCCGGTGGAGATGGTCGGGGTGGCGGGGCCGGAGGCCTTGGTAGAAAAGCGCCACGCGGTGGAACTCGTGATCGCGGGAACAGCGGCGTTGCTAGAATCCACCAGCAGTCCGGAATCCATCGTGACGTAGTAGGTTTTCCCGTAGGTTAGGCGCTGGTTGACGCCGAGCGTGATCCAGACCTCGTTGCCGTAAATCGCCATGGGCAGGTAATACATCTGCTTGCCCTGCACCGTTTGTTTCTGGGAGTTGATGATCGTGCCGCCGAAGAGCGTGTAGCCGATGAACTGCGAACGGTCGATGGTGGCGACCACAGCGGCGGTGGATGCGTCGTGGATCCGCAGCGCTCCGCTGAGGCCGAGTTTGGGAGCAGATGGGAAAACGAGCCTGAGCTGTTGGTCGATGGCGATGCCGGTGGCGTTGTTGCCCGGTGCGAAGGTGATGGACTGCGTGCTGGGCACGCCGAAGTAAATGACGCCGCTGGTTACAGTGCCGACGGAGTTGCTCGCGATCACTCGATAGAAGCCCGAGTTCGCAAGCGAGGCCGTAAGTGCGAGTGAGGGAGAATTTGCTCCGCTAACATTCGTGTAAGAGATGCCGTCGGAGCTGATCTGCCACTGATAGGCCGGCGCGGGCGAGGCATCTCCAAAGGTCGCCTCAAGCGTGTGAATCGTGCCGGCATTTACGATCGCTCCCACCGGCTGGGTGATGATCGTCGGAGCCTTGTTGACGGCCAGCATCGCGGTGCTGTCATCCGAACCGACGGTGTTAGAAACGGTTACGCCATAGGCTCCGGAATCGAGAAGGGTCGCGTTGGAGATAGTGAGGCTGGACGTGTCCGCACCGGAAATCACCGAGCCCTGCGCGGTGGTTCCATTGGCTAGGGCGTCACCGTCCTTGCTCCACACATAGGTCAACGGAGACGTGCCGTTGACCACTACACTGAAATTGGCAACTTCCGTCGCGAGGACGGTCTGGTCCGACAATTCGACGGCGATCACGGGCGCTTGTGGTGTGGTGGTGGTCGTGAGCGTCGCGATGTCGCTGACGGTGTCGCCGCCCGGATTGGTGACGACCACGTCATAATCGCCCGCATCCAAACTCTGCACGCTGCCAACCGTCAGCGTATGGCTCGTGACTCCGGAGTAGGTCGAGCCGTGTCCGGTCGAGCTGTTCGTTAGAGCAACTCCGTCCTTGCGCCATTGGTAGGTGAAGTTGCCGTCACCCGTGGCGTTCACGGTCATGTTGAAATCGCTGCCGATCACCGCGCTTGGCGACGGTGGCGGCTGAAGGGCGATCACCGGCTTCGGATACTCGATCAACTGGAAACCATTGAGGAAGGTGGTCGTAAAGCTGAGCGTGCCGGACGCACCTACCGACGGTTGGAATTTGAGATAGGAATGTCCCTCGGCTCCGGCGGTGTAGAGGTTGCGGTATTCCATGCCGGTGCTTGCGGTGGTGCCACTGCCGCCGCCGTTGGCAGCAGCCACGGTGACCGTGGAATTCTGGTTCGCCTGGTCGCCGTGGGCATACACATAGAGGAAATAATTTCCGGCGGGCAGTTCGGAGACGGTGACGGTGTAGGTGTGGCCGAACAGGTAATCGCTCATCAACGCCGACGGATTCGGGTTTCCAAGGGTGGTATTGTTCCATGACTTGATGTCGCCGCCGCTGGAGGAAATCGTGACGTCGTGAGGCGTGGACTTGCCTTTTGAATCGAGGACGTTGGCCAACGTGTAAGAGCTGGTCGATTGCGCGCCGATCAAGTTCCAAATCGTCCCGTCACCGGGAGCCGCGGCCGTTCCGGTATAGCTGGAGCCTTTGTCAATATCGACGTTCAGGTTGGCAGTCGGGGGCTGCACGACCGACGGTTCGAGGATTTCAATCCCGCTGCACTTGGGGTTGTCGAGGGCTCCTGTTTGAAATTGCACGATGATTTGCCCGCTGGGATTCGCCGCAACGGTGAACTCCTCTACGATGGCGATGTTGTTCCCACCGGCTTCGGACACGATGTCATAGTTGGTGAGCACCTGCGTCCCGTTGAGCGACACGTGGAATTGGCGCTTCCCGGTGGTGCTGTGGTAGGTCTCGGCAAAGTGCAAACGCACGAGGTAATCGGTGCCGGAAAT
>JBILPN010000164.1:0-7237 GCA_044373865.1 Luteolibacter sp.
CATCCGCGGCGCGTGCTTTAGGAGTCAATATTTCACCGCATTGACACAATCCTGTGTGAATGCTCCTCTTCACTCGCCTCGCCGTCAGACTCTTACAAGTTCCAAAAACCCCGAAACACCCATGAATCCAGCACGGTTTCGCCGCCGCTTCTATCAAGCCATCGCCTTCGCCTTGTCTCTCCAATCGGCAAGTGCGGCAGATTTCCCCCAAGACTTGCTTCGCCAATCCAAAACTTGGTATCAAGGCGAGGATGGCCGTAAAACCACCGCCTGCATTCTGTCATGGCAGTCACCAAACGGAACTTGGCCCAAGGCAAAAAAAACAACGCAGGAGCTCCGCTCCGGCCCGCGCGAAAAGATCAAAGGAACCTTTGATAACAAATCCACAACCGATGAACTCCGCTACCTCGCCCGCGCGATCCATGCGACAGACGACGCTGCATGCAAGCAGGCATTCCTCCTAGGACTCGACCACATCCTTGAAGCTCAATACGCGAACGGCGGGTGGCCGCAATCGTTCCCCCTGGAAAAAAAGGGCTACTCGCGACACATCACATTCAATGATAACTCAATGATTCGCTTGATGAATTTTCTCCAAGAAGTCACAGCAGCAGACACCTATGCATTCGTCCCAGAGCCCCGCAAAAGAGCCGCTGCAGCCGCTGTCACCCGCGGGATCGATTGTATTCTGAAATGCCAAATCATCCGCAACGGAAAACCCAGCGTATGGTGCGCACAACATGACGCCGTCAGCTTCGCTCCCGCGCAGGCACGCAGCTATGAACTCCCATCGCTCAGCGGATCGGAAAGCGCCGGAATCGTGCGTTTTCTCATGTCTCTGGAGAATCCCTCACCCGCATGCATCGCGGCGGTGAAACATGCCGTGGCGTGGTTCGAATCTTCAAAAATCGAGGGCATTCGCATCGATAAAATCAACGGAGATCGCCAAGTTATCCCCGATCCGAAGGCGGCTCCGCTATGGGCACGTTTCTATGATCTGGAGAGCGGTCGCCCATTTTTCTGCGACCGAGATGGCATCAAGAAATCTAATTTTTCAGACATTGGCAGAGAGCGCCGGAACGGCTACGCATGGTATGGCACATGGGGCGATTCCGTCGCCAAGGAGTATCGCAAATGGCCGCACCGCTGAGACGACCCTGGCCACAGGAACCATCAGTTTTCGATCAATTCATTCATGATTTCAAGTTTTCGGCACGTGAACAGCTAGCATGGGCTTTTCTAATCACCCAAAAATATGGCTAGCTTAGCAACAACTGTCGATGGATTGAAATTCACAAACCCTTTTGTCATCGGCTCCGGTCCTCCGGGAACCAACGTAAAGGTCATCAAACGCGCATTCAAAGAAGGCTGGGGAGGTGTCATTGCGAAAACCGTGAGCCTCGACTGCTCCAAGGTGGTGAATGTCAGCCCTCGCTATGCAAAGTTGATGGCCAATGATGGCAAGGAGGTCATCGGCTGGGAGAACATTGAACTCATCAGCGACCGCAAATTTGAGGTCTGGCTCGACGAATTCAAAGAAGCGAAAGATGCCTATCCCGAGGGGATTCTAATCGCCTCGGTGATGGAGGAATACCACAAGGACGCATGGTGCGAAATCATTGAACGTTGCCAAGATGCAGGCGTGGATGCGTTTGAGTTGAATTTTTCCTGTCCTCACGGCCTCCCAGAACGCAAAATGGGAGCGGCCATGGGCCAGGACTCACAAGTTTTAGAGGAAGTCTGTGGCTGGGTGATGGGCGTTTCCAAAATCCCGGTTTGGGCGAAAATGACTCCGAACGTCACTCACATCGAAGACCCAAGCGCGGCCGCGCTCCGCGCCGGTTGTCATGGAATCTCTGCGATCAACACGATCCGCAGTGTGATGGGAGTGAACCTGGAAACCCTGCGCCCGGAACCTTCGGTCGAAGGCTACACCACTCCTGGTGGATATTCCTCCAAAGCCGTGAAACCCATCGCCCTTCGCATGGTGATGGAGATTGCACAAATGATCAAAAAAGATTTTCCAGGACGTACCCTGTCTGGACTTGGAGGAGTGGAAACTGGCACGGATGCGGCACAGTTTATTCTGCTAGGCAGTGATACTGTCCAAGTTTGCACCGGCGTCATGAAGTTCGGTTACGGAATGGCCAAGGACCTTTGTGAAGGCTTGCTTGAATTTATGGAGAGTAAGAATTTTGAAACCATCGATGAGTTTAAAGGTCTCAGCCTGCCCTACTTTACCAGCCATGCGGAACTCGTCCGCATGCAGCGCGAACGCAAAGCCGAGGAGGCAGCGGCCAAAGAGCGCGCAGGAATGGTGAAGAGCGACGCCGAGTGGGATGGCGACGACTTCGTCAAGCAGTCAAACGCGCTATCTCGCTGATTTCCGAAGCGGGAACGATCCCTAGCAACGGCGCGCGTCCTCGGCAAAAGCATCACCCATCGATTTTGGCCGCCGCGCAACATTCATACTTGTGCAAGCGTCTCTGGATTGAGATACTTAAGCTGTGATTTCACCGGGTATTGTGATCGCATCGGTGCTGCCGGTGTATTTGTTAATTGTCGCGGGCGCCGTTCTGCGCCGCACTGGCGTGCTGCTAAAAGAACACGATGAAGGGGTCATGCGGATGGTGTTTTCCGTGATGCTGCCCTGCTATATTCTTGATAAAATTCTTGGCAGCGAGGTGCTCAGAAGTGGCGCAGCAGTCGCATGGTCCATCGGCCTGGGCTTTGGCTTGATCATGGTTGGAATCCTATTCGGACTCGTCGTCGGCCGCGTCATCGGCTTAGAACGAGGGAGCGGAATTCGGACTTTCGCTCTGAGTTCAGGCTGCCAAAATTTCGGCTTCACTGCGGTTCCAGTGTTTGAAATTCTTTGGGGTGCCACCGGTCTTGCGGTCCTCTTTGTCCACAACATCGGCGTGGAAGTCGCCATGTGGTCGGTCGGGGTGATGATGATTGGTGGCAGCCGCAAATTTTCATGGAGGAAGCTTCTGAATGGGCCGGTCATCGCCGTCACCATCGGGCTGACACTCGTGGCGCTTGGACTTGATGATCAAGTGACGGGTTGGGCACGGCGTGCGATGTCGATGATCGGAATCGGCGCGTTTCCCGTCGCAATTGTGATCACAGGCTGCACGATGATCGATCTCATCGGGTCGGAAAAGCCCAGCATGAAAGTCATCGTCGGTGGGTCAGTGGTGCGTTTGGCGTTGGCTCCATTTGCGATCTTGTGCGCAGCCAAGTTTCTTCCGTTGCCCACCGAACTGCGGCAGGTTCTGGTGGTGCAGGCGGCGATGCCGGCGGGCATGACATCGATCCTGCTGGCCCGCCTTTACGGCGGGCGGCCTGCGGTTGCCGTCCAAATTGTCTTGGCCACTTTAATTCTCAGTTTCCTAACGCTCCCTTGGATCATCACTTGGGGAAGCCAATGGATCGGGCTGCAGCCCCTATCACCCTAAATTCCCATTGATGACGTGCCGAGCCCTATCCGCATGCCACTCACAGGAACGAGCGAGATCATGCCGCCCCTTGGTGTGAGGATGGCACAGGGCACGTGGCAAGGCATTTTCCTATTTGAAAACCGTTGCGCGCCTCGTTTCCGCGAAATTGTTATCAGTATCATCGGAGAATAAAGTTTTCTGACAACCTGAAGTCAGCCAGCGCGTATTGCGTGGTGTTCATGACTCTTCGACTCGCCCTCACACTTAGCCTAAGTTTTGCGACGCATTATGCACATGCCGCCGAACCTTTGTCTTTCAACCGTGACATCCGGCCTATTTTCTCGAAAACTTGCTTCTCTTGCCACGGCCCAGACGCTGCTGCGGTGAAGGGTGGACTCCGCCTGGACATCCGTGAAATGGCGCTCAAAGGCGGCGAATCCGGCCAGGCGGCAATCGTCCCCGGCGAACCATCCAAGTCCCTCATGGTGAGCCGTATGCAAAGCAAAGACCCGGACGACGTGATGCCACCTCCAGAAGCTCACCTCAATTTTACCCCGCGCGACGCCGAGCTGCTGACTCGCTGGATCGCCGAGGGCGCCAAATACGAAGGCCACTGGGCTTTTGCCCCCCCGCTGAAGTCACCGATCCCAAAAATGGCGGATGCCACTGGCGCGATCGATGCATTTGTCGCGGCGCGCTTGAAGTCAGAAGGCATGAAATTCTCGCCTGAGGCCGACCGCCACACTCTGATCCGTCGTGTCGCATTCGATCTCAGCGGGCTCCCCCCATCGCCTGAAGAAGTCCAAACTTTCCTCAGCGACACCTCCCCGCAGGCCTATCAATCGATGGTTGAGCGCTATCTCGCATCGCCACGATTTGGCGAGCACTTCGCCAGCACATGGCTGGACGCAGCACGCTATGCAGACACAAACGGCTACTCCATCGACGGCGGGCGACAACAATGGATCTGGCGGGACTGGGTCATTCATTCTTTCAACAGCAACCAGCCCTACGACCAATTTCTCACTGACCAAATTGCCGGAGACCTGATCCCAGGAGCCTCCGAGCAACAAGTCGTCGCCACGGGATTCAGTCGAAATCACGCCATCACTCATGAGGGCGGCACCATCCCCGAGGAGAATCTCGTCAACTACTGTGCCGACCGCGTGAAGACGACCTCTGAGACCTTTCTCGGCCTCACTCTCGCCTGCGCCCAGTGCCACGACCACAAATACGATCCGCTCAGCCAGCGCGAATACTATCAATTCTACGCGTTTTTCAACACCCTCGGAGATGCAGGCTTGGCGGGCGACCGCGGGATCAACGCAGCCCCCACCCTCCACGCCGCGTCCGCCCTGGTAAATCCAGAGGAAGAAAAACAGGTACGCGCCGACCTCGCGAAGCTGCGGGAATCCCTCGCCAAAGCCATTCCTGCGGCACAAGACGCTTGGGAAACCGCGCAGCGCGAGCGACTCGCAAAACGGGGAGAAAATTTCTCGCAGATCCCCCTCAAGGTCATCTCCGCCACCGCACCGAATGGCTCTCCCGAGCGCATCAAAATCCAAGCTGATAACCGCATCGAAATCGCCGGCGGAGATTTCTCGGCCTACAACATTCTCACCCGTCTTCCTGAAGAGGGACCACCGATCAGCGGCATCCGCATCGTTTTTTCAGGCACAGAAGCCTCGAAAGGAACACTCGGATTCGGCAGCGCCAAAGGGCTCGAAGGAAATTTCCACCTCGGCTCGCTCACCAGTTCCGTCTCGTCATTCCCGGCCACGAACATCGATCTCAACGCCATTTTGCCGATCTCACAACTCAGCGCTTCCAGCACTCAAGAAGGCTTCGACATCCACAACATCCTGCACAGCGATCCGCTCGTGGGTTGGGCTCCCGCCACTGGCAGCAAGGGCCCGCAACACCTAACAGCCACCTTCACCCACGAGCTCGACCGCCAAACCAGCCCTTTCCTCACCGTCGAAATCCTCTTCAACTATGGCTCCAACTGCTCGCCCGCAAGTTTCCAAGTCTTCGGCATATCCGGCTCAGACGACAACTCCCCTCACCCACAGGCAATCACCGAAATCCTGCTAACGGAATCCACCGCGCGCAGCCAGGAACAAACCTCCCAACTGCGCGACTACTTCCATGGCATCGCCCCGGAAAAATCCACTGTCCGCCACCAGATCAAAAACCTCGAAGAGCGCGTCTCCATGCTCACGGAAAAGCATTCGCTGCTCGTCATGGATACCGCAAAGCAACCGCGCAAGACCCACATCCTCGACCGTGGCGTTTACTCGTCGCCCCTCGAAGAAGTCAGTCCAGGCACCCCCGCCGTCCTGCCGCCGCTTTCCTTGGAGCCGGACAGCTTCCGCGAGCGACCCGCCAATCGGCTCGATCTCGCACGCTGGATGACACGCGCCGACAACCCACTCACCTCTCGCGTCGCAGTCAACCGGCTTTGGGAACATTTCTTCGGCCGCGCTATTTCCGCATCTTCAGCCGACCTTGGCTCGCAAGGACAATGGCCATCCCACCCCGAGCTGCTCGATTGGTTGGCAGTTGATTTTCGCGAAAATGCTTGGGACCGGAAACGCCTGATCCGGCTCATCCTCCACTCAAAAACTTACCGCCAATCCTCCAAAACCACCCCCGCCCTGCTCGCACAAGATCCTGGCAACGAGCGCCTCGGGCGCGGCCCTCGCTTCCGTCTTTCCGCCGAACAGATCCGCGACCAAGCGCTCGCCGTCTCCGGCCTTCTGGTTGAGCGCCTTGGCGGCCCAAGCGTCCGCCCCTATCAGCCCGGCGACCTCTGGCGCCAAGTTTCCCACTACGGCTCCAGCCCCGCCACCTCGCAGACATTCGTCCAAGACCATGGGGAGAAACTTTACCGCCGCTCGCTCTACACCTACTGGAAACGCACCCTTCCACCGACCAACCTATCGGTTTTCGATGCGCCAAACCGGGAAATTTGTTCCATCGGCCGCCTCCCCACCAACACCCCGCTTCAAGCCCTCGTCACGCTCAACGACCCACAATTCGTTGAAGCGGCCCGCGCTTTTGCACTCCGCATTCTCAAAACTCCAAGCCCTGACGAAAGCAGCCGTCTCGCCGCCGCCTTCTCACACATCACATCCCGGCCCGCAAGCCACGCAGAACTGAAAATCCTCACCCATGCCCTCACGCGCGAGCGCAGCCACTTTGCAAACCACCCGCAGGCTGCACGCGACCTGCTCGCCATCGGCGAAGCCTCATCCGACGACAACATCCCCCACGCCGAGCAAGCCGCATGGACCCAGCTCGCCGCAACCTTGCTCAACCTCTCTGAAGTCATCACCCGGCAATGATTCGAAAAGCCAACTCACTCGCTCGCCTATCATGAACCCTTTCACCTTCTCACGCCGCGCCTTTCTTGGACGCGCCGCCAATGGCCTCGGTCACGCCGCGCTATCCTCCATGCTACTTCCATCCCTCGCCAAACTCGCACGTGGCGGCCAACCGGATGAAATGAACATGGCGGCCTTCCGCACCATCGCGCCCAAAGCAAAGCGCGTCATCTACCTCTTCCAGTCCGGCGGACCGTCACACGTCGATCTTTTCGATGGCAAGGACGTCCTGAAAAAACTCCACGGCAGCGACCTGCCCGCCTCCGTCCGTGGCGACCAGCGCGTCACCGGAATGACTTCCGGACAAGCGTCCTTCCCCGTCGTCCAGCCCATTGCGCCCGGCAAACTTTGCGGTCCATCAGGCGCTTGGATTTCCGACCTGCTCCCCTACACTCAGAAAATCGCTGG
>JBILPN010000165.1:0-7215 GCA_044373865.1 Luteolibacter sp.
GCGGCCTTCCGGGCGGATGACATCGGCGAAGATGCGGCCGCGCGTGAGAGACATCGAGTCCGGGCCGGTGATTTCGAAGACCGCATCACCCTCGATGAGCACCTTCACATTCGCAGAGAAATCGAGCTCCACCAAGCCGGCACGGAGGTGGAGAGCTTGGTGCCGCGGAAGAGATTGGCCAGGGCGTGGGAGGAAAGACGCTTGAGCCCAAACGGCGGCCTCCGCGCGGGTTAGTTGAGTTGGCGCGTCAGTGCGGCGCATCAGAGCGGCGGTGCCTAGGACCAAAGCGAAACCGGCCGCTGCGGCAAGCCAGGTGCGGTGGCGGCGGGATTGGCGTGCCTCGATGCGCGCCTTCACCTTCCCCGCAAATCCAGCGGGTGAGAGGCGGCTGGACTGAGTTCCGTGCGTCTCCGAAATTCTGGCAATGACGTCGGCGGCGAAATGTTTTCCGTCGTCTGCATCCGCCAAGGCCATCGGGAGCAGCCGCTCGATTTCCACGTATTCCGCGAGACGGGCGCGGAGTTCCGGCCGCGTGGCACAAGCTTCACGGAGCGCGTTGGTTTCGGCGGGTGCAGCGGTGCCATCGACAACTTTGTGCAGCAGTGAGTCAAATTCGTTAGGCTTCATTAGATCAGGCTTCCGAGTTCGAGTTTGCGATTTTTCGCGTCACACACTCGGCGAGCAAGTGGCGGAGGCGGTGGAGTTGCATGGTCAGTGCCGAGTGCTTGCGGCCGGTTTGCCAAGTGAGTTCGATCATGCTTTTGCCCTCAACGTAGCGCGCTTGCAGTAGGGTTTTCGAGGGGCCGTCGAGGGCGGCGAGGCAGCTGCTAAGCGCATCAATGCGAGGGGTCTGTGGTGGTGTTTCCGTTGCGTGACTCAGTTCGTGATCGAGCATCGCTTGGAGGGCTTCATCGCCGCCGATGGGAGATTCCTTGAATTTCCGGAGGTGATTGCGCAGGTGGTTTTCAGCGATTCCGCGGAGCCATGGGACGAGTGGGCGGGCGGTGTCGAAGTCCGCGAGTTTACGCCACGCGGTGACGAAAGTTTCCTGGGCGAGATCCTCCGCCTCGTGCTTGCGACTGAGGCGGCTGAGGAGGAAGGCGCGGACCAGTGCTTGGTGTCGGAGAACCAATTGCGAAAACGCATGGTGGTCGCCTTGGCGGGCGAGCGCGATCCAGTGCGTGTCGTCAAGGGATTCTGGCATGGTGGCGCTGGGTGGCAAAGGTGGCGGGTTCGGCGGGCCGCACGAGAGTCAATCGAGTGGCCCGCCAAAGGTGGATTGTCCCCAGCGGTGGATTTTGACACCGCCGCCTTGGGCAAATTGATCTCAGCTTGGTTCAGTCCACCGTTAGCTTGGCGAGCAGGTCGTCGCTGTCCACCCGCTCGCCCTTTTGTGCGAGAATGGCCGTGATGATTCCGTCCGCGCTGGCGCTCACGGTGGTGAGCATTTTCATCGCTTCAAGCACGATCAACTTGTCACCCGCCTTGACCGACTGGCCGACCGAGACCGCCACTTCCGTCACCATGCCAGGCATCGGTGCGCAGATTTGAGTGGGATCGGCCGGATTGCCCTTCTCCCGTGCTGCGGTGGAAACCGACTTCAGCGAGTGATCGGCGACTGTGGACTCACGCGGCATGCCATTGAGCTCATAAAACAGCACGCGGTTCCCGGCAGAGTCCGCTTCTCCGATGGAGATGAGCTTGATAATCAGCGTTTTACCGGTATCGATTTCAATTTCGATTTCCTCACCAATTTGCAGGCCGTAGAAAAAGGCCGGGGTCGGCAGTCCGCTGAGATTGTCGTATTTCGTGCGGAAATCGCAGAAATCGCTGAAAACCTGCGGATACATCAAGTGCGAGTAGAGGTCGTCCTCGCTGGCCTGGCGACCCAGCTTGGCGCTGAGCTCAGCGCGCGTGGCGTCGAGATCAATGGGTTCCGCGAGTTCGCCGGGGCGTTTGGTGGTGGGCTTGCGCGTGCCGAGCACGACCTTTTGAACCTCCGGCGGCCAGCCACCGTCAGGTTGGCCGAGGCCACCAGCGAGCATGTCGATGACGCTTTCCGGGAAGTCGATGCTGCCGGGCTTGATGCTCGGGACGTCAGCCGCCTTGATGCCGCGAGTGACAAGGAACATGCACATGTCACCCACGACCTTGGAGGAAGGAGTCACCTTGACGATATCGCCAAAAAGTTGGTTCACGTCCGCGTAGGTGCGGGCGATTTCGCGCCAGCGGTGACCCAGGCCCATCGCATTCGCTTGCTCGCGGAGGTTGGTGTATTGGCCGCCGGGCATCTCGTGTTCATAGACCTCTGCGGTGCCGGCGCGGGGGGCGGAATCGAAAGGCTTGTAGAAGCCTAGCACCTCCTCCCAGTAGTCGGAAAACTCATTGAGTGAGTCAAAATCCAAGCCTGGATCCCGCTCAGTGCTGGCGAGAGCAGCGCAGACCGAATTGAGATTCGGCTGCGAGGTGGAGCCGGACATCGAGGCGATTGCGAGATCGACAATATCCACGCCAGCCTTGGATGCCGCGATGACCGATGCCGCGTTGAGGCCCGAAGTGTCATGGGTGTGGAAATGAATTGGAATGCCGATTTCCTCCTTGAGTGCGCTGACCAACTTCCAAGCTGCGTGCGGTTTGCAAAGGCCGGCCATGTCCTTGATTGCTAACATGTGTGCGCCCATGCGCTCGATTTCCTTGGCCTTCTCGACGTAGTATTTCAGCGAATACTTGTCGCGTTTTTCATTGGTGATGTCGCCGGTGTAGCAGATTGCGCCCTCGCAAAGCGACTTGCCGTGTTCGCGCACAGCCTCCATGGCCACCTTCATGTTTGGCAGATAGTTGAGAGAGTCAAAGATCCGGAAAATATCCATCCCTGAGTCTGCCGCGTGCTTGACGAATCCCGCCACGACATTGTCCGGGTAGTTAGAATAGCCCACCGCGTTTGAGCCACGGAACAGCATTTGGAAGCAGATGTTAGGCACCTTTTCGCGGAGCCGTCGGAGGCGGTCCCACGGGCACTCGCTGAGGAAGCGCATGGCCGTGTCAAACGTCGCGCCGCCCCACATTTCCAGCGAGAACAAGCCCGGGGTGCGGTGGGCGATGGCTTCAGCGACGCGCAGCATGTCGAAGCTGCGCATGCGGGTGGCGATGAGCGACTGGTGGGCGTCGCGGAGAGTGGTGTCGGTGATGAGCAGGCGCTTTTCGTTGAGAATCCACTGGGCGAATTTCTCGGGTCCGAGTTCGAGCAAAACGTCGCGGCTACCCTTGGGGACGACCGCTTGGTGTTGGATCATGAGCGAGTCCGGCACAATTGCCTTTTTCAGAATATGGTCTGGCTTCCAGCCTTTCGCGCTTGGGTTGCCATTGATCGTGATGTCAGAGAGGTAGGAAAGTGTGCGGGTTGCGCGGTCGCGGCGGCGCTTGAAGTGGAACAACTCCGCCTTGGTGTCGATGAGCTTGGTGTGCGCTTGACCGGCGCGGAAGGTCTCGTCAGCGATGACATTTTCCAAGAACGGGATGTTGGTTTTCACGCCGCGGATGCGGAACTCGCGGAGCGCGCGGTCCATGCGCTGACATGCCATTGGGAAATCCCGGCCCATGGCGGTGATTTTTACGAGCATCGAGTCGTAATAAGGCGTCACGACTGATCCCGCATCGCCCGAGGCCGCGTCGAGGCGGATGCCAAAGCCAGCGGCGGAGCGGTAATTCAGGATACGCCCGTAGTCTGGCGAGAAGTTTTTCTCCGGATCTTCCGTGGTGACGCGGCACTGGATGGCGAATCCATTGCAGGGAATTTCGCTTTGCTGAGGAATCGCGATTTCCTCGCCAAACAACGAGTGTCCGGCGGCGACGAGAATTTGTGAGCGGACGAGGTCGATGCCGGTGACGCACTCGGTGACGGTGTGTTCCACTTGGATGCGCGGATTCATCTCGATGAAGAACCAGTCGTTGCGGTCCATGTCATAGAGGAATTCCACAGTGCCGGCATTGTCGTAGCCGATGCCTTGGGCAAGCGTGACGGCGGCGTCGCAGAGTTCCTTGCGGACGCGCGGGTCGAGGTGCATCGCGGGTGCGACCTCCACGACTTTTTGGTAGCGGCGCTGGACCGAGCAATCCCGCTCGTGCAGGTGGACGACGTTGCCTTTTTGGTCGCCGAGAATTTGGACCTCGATGTGCTTGGCGCGGGAAATGTAGCGCTCGAGGAAGACTGCTGGGTTGCCAAACGCGTTTTGCGCCTCGTTTTGCGCTTCAGCGAGGAGTCCGGCGAGTTGCGAGGGTTTTTCCACCACGCGCATGCCGCGGCCGCCGCCTCCGAAAGCTGCCTTGATGATGAGTGGGAAGCCGATGACGTGGGCGGCGGTGAGCGCTTGGTCGGGGTCAGTGATCGGCTCCTCGGTGCCGGGGAGGGTGGGGACGTTAAACTTGTGGGCGAGGGTGCGGGCCGCAGTTTTATCCCCCATGTTTTCCAAAAGATCTGGCGATGGGCCGATGAAAGTGATCCCCTCGCGAGCGCAGGCACGGGCGAAACTTGCGTTTTCCGAGAGAAATCCGTAGCCCGGGTGGATCATCGTCACGCCCTTTTGCTTGGCTAGCGCGACGATGCCCTCGACGTCGAGATAGGCACCGACCGGGCCCTTCGACGAGTCGAGCTGGTAGGCCTCATCCGCCTTGAAGCGGTGGATGGAAAAGCGGTCCTCTTCGGCGAAAATCGAGACCGTGCGCAGGCCGAGCTCGTTGGCGGCGCGAAAGATGCGGATTGCAATTTCGCCGCGGTTGGCGGCCATCAATTTTCCGGGGGTCTTTTGAGAATCAGGCATGTTGGTAATCTGTATTAGAGCGCGAGATTTGGTTCGTGAAGCAGCAAATCCAGCGTGTGGTGAAATCGGTGTCAATCACTTCGGTGCATCGATACGCAGAACCCCGGTGTCGGCTTGTCAGTTTATTTCAGGTTCGTCAATTAGAGTGCCGGTGCTGTTACGCTTGGGGTTGACCGATTCCCGCGTTGGGCTTACTCAGTGGCGCAACCACATCCCACCATGGAACCAACCACCACAGCATACGGAACCTGGAGCGGCGGACGCTTCATGCATTTTGGCGAAACCCTCTCGGAAGAGCGCTTCATCGGGTGCATTCAGACGGCTTATGAGGCTGGCATTCGGACGTTTGTGACCTCGGACGTCTACGGGAATGGCAAGGCGGATGAACTGCTCGGAACGGCGTTGAAAGGGATCGATCGCGCGACTTACAGTTTGGTCGGGATGATTGGGCACGATTTTTATGAAGGCCAGCGGCAGGGGAGTCGCGGCTACCCGAGGTTTACCGATCCTGAATTGCGGGGGCCTGAGGGCTACGGTGACTTCGTGCGGATGGCATGCAGCAAGGAACTGGAGCGCTGCGGCACGGATCGGTTTGACCTGTTGATGCTGCACAATCCCGACGAGCTTGGCTACACCAGCGAGCCACTTTGGGATGCGCTGAGTGAGCTGAAGCAGGCCGGGCTAACCGAACGCTTGGGGATCGCACCGGGGCCGGCGAATGGCTTCTCGTTGGATTTGATTTACTGCTTGGAGAAATTTGGCGATCGCTTGGATTGGTCGATGTTGATTTTGAATCCCCTGGAACCATGGCCAGTCGGACTGACCCTGCCAGCTTGTGAGACGCATGGGGTGAAGGTGATGACGCGGGTTGTCGATTACGGCGGGGTTTTCCATGATGACCTCGGCGGGGCGGACCATGTTTTCAAGCCGGGAGATCACCGGACCTATCGGCCAGAAGGCTGGGTCCAACATGGCATGGAGAAGGCGGACCGGATGCGGCCCTTGGCTGAAAAATACGGATTGAGCCTGTTGGAACTGGCCTCAATTTGGAATTTGAGCCACCCAGCGGTGGAGAGTGTGGTGCCAACTTTCATTCAAGAAGCCGGCGAGGGCGCGCGGCGGATCGAGGATAAAATCCGTGAATTTGGCAAGATGCCGACTCTGCGATTCACTGCGGAAGAGGTCGATTTTATCCGCCAGATCGGCGACAATACGGGCTGCATGTCCTTGAAGGGTGCCAGCAAACGGCACGCCAGCAGCGAGCGCCCCGACGAGTGGCCGATGCGCGAGGATCTTTTGGAAATCGCCGCCCGTCACGAATTGGGCAGCGATTGGTAAATTGCCCAGCGCCCACAACTGCATTTAGAGCTTCAAATTTATGAAAAAACTCAGCGTTTGCCTGCTATTTCTATCCGCTATTTCACCGCTTGCCCGGGCGCAGGCGCCACTCAGGGTTGAGGTCACCTGCAATGACCAGATGACCTACAACACCAAACGAATTGAGATCGTTGCGGGGCAAAAGGTGAGCCTCACGCTCAAAAATGTTGGGAAAATCCCGGTAAAAACCATGGGGCACAATTTGGTGATTCTTAAGCCGGACACGCCCATCGCCGCCTTTGCGGGCAAGGCCCATGCCGCAAAGTCGCGCAGCTATATTCCTGAAGCGGCGGAAGACCGGAAATGGATCGTTGCGCACACGCGTCTCCTCGGCGGCGGCGAGAGCGACACGATCACGTTTTCGATCCAAGAGCCCGGGAAATACCCGTTCATTTGCAGTTCACCGGGCCATTTTTCAGAGATGCAGGGCACGATTTTCGTTTTGGAAAAACCAGCGCCAGGCGCGCCACCGCGCTGATGCTCAGGAATTCCTAGCTTGCGTCCGCGGCCGGGCTCAGCCCATGGTGCCGCCATGGCAGACGAAGATTCTCTCTGGAAGGGCAGTTCATCGCAGTGGCTCAATCTCGGGCCTTTCGTAGTTGGGTCAATCCTCAGCGCGGCAATGCTTGTGGGTGGCTTGTTTATGCCGTTGGTGTTCATCGGCCTACCGCTCCCGCTCGGCTACTTGGCTTGGCGTTACCTCGTCGTCCGGACGCAGGTTTTCGAACTCACCAACCAGCGACTGCGCATCACGCGCGGCGTGATCAATCAAACGATCGATGAAATCGAGCTCTATCGAATTAAAGACACTCAGATGATCCGTCCCTGGTGGATGCGTATCACCGGGCTAGGGTCGATTTTGATGGAAACTTCGGACCGCGGCATGCCGACTTTCGTGATTCCCGCCATCCCGGGAGGGTCGGAGTTGCGCGAGACCTTGCGGCGGCAAATCGAGCTTGAGAGAGATCGCAAACGAGTCCGGGAATTGGATTTCGATGATGTGGCGGGCTGAAATTTTCCT
>JBILPN010000166.1:0-7179 GCA_044373865.1 Luteolibacter sp.
ACTCCTCCGCATCCCCCACGCACGACCCGTGTCATTCAGCCCGGCAGGCGATGTCTTGTTACTGATAGAAGCGGCGGCTGACGACTCTTGCAGGCATTTTCTCATCAATCCCGCGGCGGGTGCCAAGATCCCGCCATTCGCCCAGCGCCTGCGGATCGGCGGCCCTTTTGTGACCGGGGCTCAATGGTCGGAGGACGGCAAATCCCTAACGATTGTTTCCGATCCCGCGCTCAGCGACTCGAAACCGGAAAGCATCGTGGTGGCGGAAAACCTAACGAAGACTGATTGATTCGGCCAGTTCCGGACCTTGGGGATCTGCGTCATTCCGCGTTTCTGGACCACGGTTCAGCTGGGAAGTTGAATTTTGCGACAGGAGAAACCGTGCGGGCTCCCTTGATCAAAGTATCGAGCTCACGGACAACTTCCACATTCCCAGCCGCGATATTGGTCTTCTCGCCGGGATCTTTCGACAGGTCGTAAAGCTCCAGTGGTGAATTCGGATCTTTGGACACGCTATAGCGAACGCCCTTCCAGTTTCCCTTGCGGATGGCGACACGGCCTTCGATTTCGTGAAACTCCCAGTAGAGGTAGTCATGCGCGCGTTGGGCGCCCTCTTGCAAGAGAGTTGGTAAAAACGATACGCCATCCAAGCCCTCGGGTGTCGGTTGGCCAGTCAGCTGCGCCATCGTGGGAAGAACATCATGGAACACCGAGACATGTTCGGTAACCGCACCTGCTGGGATTTTTCCTGGCCATGTCGCGATCATCGGCACGCGGATTCCGCCTTCGTAGAGATCCCGCTTATAACCACGCAGGCCACCGTTGGAATTGAAGAAATCCGGATTGTGGCCCGCTTCCTGATGGGGGCCGTTGTCAGAGGTGAAAATCACCAGGGTGTTGTCGGCAATGCCCAGTTCATCCAGCTTCGCCATCAGCTCGCCGACGTCCTCGTCCATGGTCTCGACCATCGCCGCGAAGGCCGCATGTGGCTCGGCTTGCGAGCCATAGGAATACGAGCGGAAGTCCGGTCCGCCATCCACCCCCTTGTAGGGCTTTTCTGGTAGAAATTTACCGCGATACTTCGCCATGTATTTTTCCGGGGCGAACATTTCCGCGTGGGGCTGGATGAGCGGATAGTAGAGGAAGAACGGGCGGTCCTTGTTCGTTTCCACAAAGCGGAGCGCCTGCTCCTGAATCAAGTCCGGGGCATACTGTTGGGTCTCCATGCCGAAGTTCCCCCAGAGCATGTCGCGCTGATTGTCGTTCCATAGGAAGTAGGGGTAGTAATGGTGTGCGATGCGTTGGCAATTGAAGCCGTAGAATCGGTCAAATCCCATCTTGAGCGGCTCGCTGGTGGAACCAGGTGCGCCAAGACCCCACTTCCCGAAGGCTCCCGTGGTGTAGCCCGCATTCTTGAACATGTGTGCCAAGGTGAAGGTGCCTGCTGGCATCGGGTGCTGCCCTTCCGGACGGACCTCATAGTTGCCACGCACGGCACCGTGCCCGGTGTGCAGTCCGGTCATCAGCGCACCTCTGGCAGGTGCGCACACCGGAGCCGACGAGTAATGTTGCTTGAAAAGGATGCCCTTCTTCGCGAGGGCGTCGATGTTAGGTGTCTTGAAATGAGTTTGTCCGTAGGCGCTCAAATCCCCGTAACCGAGATCATCGGCAAGGATGTAGATGACGTTTGGCTTGGATGCGGCATGGCTGAAGTTCGCCATGCACGTGAGTCCCAAGATGAGGAGTTTTTTCATAAAATGGTGATTGTTGGATATCATTCGTAACGAAGGAAAAGGACACCATCCGCTTGAATGTCAATTTCAATGGCAGACGAGGGCCCCAGCGGGTGTTCCTTGCGCCCTTTCCAGATGTCATGCAGCGTCGCATTGCCTTCAAGATCCAGGAATTTCGGGGTCAATTTGACGGTTTTCAGACGGTTCGACCGATTGAAGACGCCAACCCATCCCTTGTTGCGGTCACCTTTTTCCGGAGTTTTCCAAACCTCGATGCCATCAACTGCGGAGACGAGTTTCCCCATGACGCCGTTCTGGTTGCAGGCAAGCATGTCGGGATCCGTGAGGAGACGCAGCGAAAATCCGTCCATGGTCGGCAGGTCGCCACCGACCATCAACGGCGAGGCTGATAGGGCTCTCAGTGTGATGAAGGTGAACATCTGATCCTGGGAATATTGTTGCCAGCGGCGGTAGCCGTGACCCGCAAGACGCACGGCCGCCTCGTCACCCTCACCTTGCATTTCCTTCTTGGGTGACATCATGAGCAACTGCCCGAACGGGATCATGTCCATGTCGATCCAGAAGTTCTCAGATTCCTTGCCGGTCCATTTTTTCCACGCATCGAAACAGTCATCGATATAGTTGGCATGGTCCCATACATCCTGAGTGACGCGGAGCATTTGCGCCATTTGAAAGCTCTTGATCGCCTCCACCGGAGCGTCGTTGCCGGGTGACAAGCTCAGAAGAATCGGCTTCCCGGTCTTCTTGATCGCCTTGGCGACCGCCTCGACCTCGGCTGGATAGGGAACGATGTCATCGTATTTGATCAGGTCCACGCCCATGTCGGCGAGGTGTTGGATCAGGCCGTCATACCATTCCTGGGCACCCGGTTTGGACATGTCCACGCCATAGTTATAGGTGCACCAAGTGCAATTCTTTTTCGGGTCGATATCGGCGATGTCACGGGCCTTGTAGGACGTGCCCTTGATCGGCACGTTCATGTCGTAGGCCTTGCGGGGAATTCCGCGCATCATGTGAATGCCGAACTTCAAGCCCAGCTCATGGCAGCGGTTGATGATCGGCGCGAGACCACCCGCAAAGTAAGTCTTTGAGGGAATCACGTGCCCATGCTCGTTGAGTCGCACATCGCTCGCGTGTTTTTCGAGTGGATAGATCGTCCCGGGCTTGAGTTTGTATTCGCCGAACCATCCGTTATCGATGACGAAATACTCATATCCGTAGGGTTCCAGATGCTTTGCCATCGCCTCCAGATTTTCCATGGCGGCCTTTTCGTGGAGGTAAACACCGTAGCTGTCGAAGCTGTTCCAACCAAGCGGTGGTTTGGGGGCGATGGGTCCGGGTTCCGCTCCAGCAAATGCCCCCGCAAGAGAGAATAGAGCGGCAGTGAGCGTGAGGAATTTAATTTTTTGATTCATGAGCCAAACGTGTGCCATGCAGGTTTCCACAACTTTCCTCAAGAATAGCGGTGAGTGAAGCCATGGCAATATGGTTAAACAACCAATCCGATTTCCTCTCAGATGTAACTAACTGAAACTTTAATCGAATCAAAAATGATTCAGATTCGACAAAAATCAAGCGCAGCTCCCCTGCCCTGTTCATCGGATTTTTCGCTTGGAAAAGAAGCTGGTTGATTGACCATATTGTGGAACGTAGAATTCTGCTTAGTTTGGTCGTAATCGCAGCAGGATATCGGCTCAAACCCGGAGGCGCGGTTCACCGCATCACAAGTTCCCCTCATTTCAAAAACTGCACCCATGGGCACCGAGTTCCGCTTGCTTTTTCTTTGCATCATTTCCCTTCACTTGATGACGGGAGCGAATGCAGCACCGGCGAAAAGGTGGCCGCATTGGCCGGAATATAGAAAAACGCCCCTGAGCGAAATCCGCCCCCAGGAGTGGAAGACGATGGATCACGTCATCGAAGGATGGGATTGGTCGCTGCCTCCAGCCGTGAAGCCCGCGCCCACCGGACTGCTTGCAGTTTACCGGACATCGAATATCGCCCGTCCGCTCAGCAAGGAAATCCAAAAGCTTGATCTACCAGTCAATCCGACACTTGAGCTTTGGGTCAAGTGGCGCGATTTGGAACCCGTCGAAGGTCAATACCGGTTTGACCAACTGCGGGACCGGATCTCCGAAGCCGAGCAGTTAGGATGCAGCGTAGTTTTACGAATTCTCAGTTCCGCGACGATTTTCGCCCCGGAATGGCTTGCGGATCACAAGGTGCCCATCCGGGAGGAGCATAGCAAAAACAAGCCGAAGGTCACCAATTATGAAATTTCACACCCGGCATTCCACCAGCGCTATCTCCTGCTCGTCAGCAAACTTGGCGAAAGCCGGATTCCTCAAATGCCCCCCTTAAAAGGGGCCTTCGTGGGCTACGCCTCCCCATCATACGGAGACGAAGGAATCGGCCCACATGGCGTGGACCCGGACACGGTTCCGCATGTGATCGAGCGACTCGACGCATGGGCCAGGGCGTTTGAAAAAGTTGAGCACAAGGTGTTCATGGGCGGGATTTCCCAACACGGCATCAACCAAGGATTCGGCACTCGGCGCGGCTTCGTGGAGATGTTTCTCTACCACATTCCCGATCCGGTGATCGGACAAACGGTGGACGAGAAGGGCTATCTTTTCGTGGATGATTCGGTCGATTTGCTGAAACGCAGGGCCTTCCACGGTGAGGAAAACGAGGAATACGAGGAGACATGGGCCACCAAGGAGCGCGGTTTCCGCTTCGGCGAAAACACCGACAGTTTCACCTATCGCTATTTTATTTCCAATCTTAGGACCTTGCAAATGCAGTGCAACCACGTGCTCATGAACTCGTTCTCCATCTACCCGGATCAGATGGTCTGGGTGGGGCAGACTCTCGGCCGGACGGTGGAGGACTCGCCGGATATCTGGTGCGCACTGCGCGAGAGTTACATCCGCAAGGTCGGACCGGTGAAAAATGTCGAGCGCTGGCTTTACCAACGGGATTCCCCAGGATTCGAGACCAACCCGGCCGTGAAAATCGATCACCCCATCAAAATGTGGATGGTCCAGCCCGACCGAAATTTCGACTGCATCGCCCGTCAAGGAAAACAGATCGGACTCGCGGTCGATGACCGCTGGGCTGGCGGAGGTCCGGTGGACATCGCCGTGAAAACCACCTACTTTGATCAAGGCGCCGGTACCATCGACATCGGTCTCAGGACGCGCAACGGCCCGATCACCAAACAGATCCTCATGACCGGCACCGGCAAACTGAAAACCGCCACCGTTTTTGTCAAAGACGCGGTGTTTCCTGCCAAAAAGATGGATTACGATCTCACCTTCAAGTCCACCGAAGCTGAGGCCGTGCTGTCTTTCGTAAGGATCATCCGTCTTGATTGACTGGAGAGAGTTCTTTCGTCGGAATGGCAGAGAAACTCAGGGGCAAATTCGCAGTTACCGACCCTGACTTTCGGCTTAATTCCAGATCCCGCGGATGGAGGTCATGAAGCAGGAATCCATCAAATTTGGTTGTTTGACCATATTGCCATCCCTCGGACTTTCGCCAACATCAATGGTCTAGGTTCCCGTCCAGAATGAACGGTCTCTCTCAGGGGGCTTTCAACTAAAACTTGAAAGCCATCCCGGAAACCAAGCCGTTTCAAAACAACCCACATGAAGCACCGAAAAAACTCACGCCCGCTACCCTCGCCACAAATTCTCATGGCAAGCTCCATATAGAACTTCGCTCAGTCGTCACAACCGGAAACTCAACCACGGATCCCGAATGCGCGAAAGGTATATGATTTTGCACAAATTGTATGCCTAGGAACAGGTGACAAGCTGCCCGACGCTCTTGAGGATCGCCTGCTTCGAGCAATCGCCGAGACAAGCAACAACTTGCTCGCAATGCCTATCCCATCAAAGCGCCCCCACTCGTTTTACCCCTTCAACATCGCTAGCTCCACCGCCTTAAAACCATGAAATCCCGCAAAAAAACCGCCCTCACCTTCTCCGCAGCCCCTTCCAACTGGCTCGGCGCCTGCACCATCGCCTTTACCTTCCTGACCGCTGGGCATGCCCTGGCGCAATCCGCTTGGTCCGGTGCCACCAATACCAATTGGAACGAGACCGGAAACTGGGATGTTCTACCGATCGACAACGTAACCTTGAATTTCGGAGGTGAGCCGGCCAACATGGCGTCCAACAACGACCTTGTGGGACTGACCACCGGGGCGATCAATTTCACCAACAACGGCATCGACATTGCCAGCGCCGGTGGCACAGGCGACGTGGGCTTCACTCTCGGTTCTCTGGGCCAGACCGTCACCCTCGGCGGTAACATCAGCTCCACCGCCATCCCGGCCGCTGGCGTCGTCCTAACGGACACCATCAACCTCAATCTGATCCTCAACGCCAACCGAACCGTTAGCACCAACGGGGTCGCTGGCGGAAAATCCCATGCGATCATTGTCAACGGAAACATCAGCGAAACCGGAGGGGCCCGCAACCTGACGAAGGGAGGCGCCACCTCAGTATCCGGCACACTGACATTGACAGGAAACAACACCTACACCGGTTTCACCGTAATTGAAACCGGAACAGTTAGCATTTCGAAAATCGCCGACTCCGGTGATAGCAACCTCGGATATGGAAGTCAAATCACCCTATCATTTGGAGGAACAAGTGGAACACTGAACTACAACGGCAGCGGCAGCACCACCAACCGCAAGGTACAACTCGGCAGTTCAAATGCAGGTCAACTTGGAGGCACTGCCGGTGGCACCATCTCCGCCAGCGGCACCAATGGCGGAACCGGCTTGGTTTTCACCGCCTCGCCCTTCATCCAGACGGTAAGCAGCACCGCAGCATCGCGCACCTTGACCCTGCTGGGATCCAATACAGACGCCAACCAGATTTCCGGCAGCATCGTCGATGTGGAAACCGAGGTGGATCCGCTATTGACGACTAAAACCTTGGTCACCAAGTCCAATGGCGGTCGTTGGATCCTATCCGGCGACAACTCCTACACAGGAGCATCCTCCATCACCGCAGGCAACCTCAACATCCGGCACGCCAATGCACTTGGCTCGACGGTCGCCGGAACGACCGTCAGCAACGCGGGGGCCCAATTGGAAATCGAAGGTGACGGAATCAGCTTCGCCGCAGAAGCTCTCACCCTCACTTCCGGAAACTCCGGCACCGCCATGTTGCGCAACATCAGCGGCAACAACACTTGGAACGGATCGATCACCGCCACCACCGTGACTGGCGCGGCCAACTTGGCGCGAATCCAATCGGACGCCGGCTCACTCACCCTAGCAGGCGCACTGAGCGGTGCCGGCGCTGACAATTCCTTCGTCCTGCAAGGTGCCGGTAATATCGATGTGACAGGCTCCATCTCCGGAGCGATCCGCTTGAACTCCGGGGCAATCGGCGCCGGCGTGCGG
>JBILPN010000004.1:0-22858 GCA_044373865.1 Luteolibacter sp.
AGTGTTTGCGCGAATCATCGCGTCCACGGCGGTCGGGATGTAGTATTCCGAGCGCTCCTCCTTGCCGGAGGCTTTGAGAAACTCGACGAAATCCGCTTCGAGGTCTTGATAGAATCGGGCGGTGAAGGCCCAGAAATTCATGGAAACGGGCGAACTTTCGGCAATTTTCCGGCGGCTTCCATCCAAGGCGGTGCCGCGGACGACTCCGTCCGCTTCGCGTTCGATTTTCACATATTCTTCGACGCTGGTGAGGAAGCCGTTTTCATCGCAGGTGCAGATGCCGCGGTTCACGTCGCCGTGGTCCGAGAGGGTGTTGGCAAGCGGGTAGCCGACCATGGCGTAGTGTGCCTTGTCCGCTTCTGGGAGCGGGTTTGTCAGGAAATTTGCGGCGCAAACATACGCATCGAAGCCGTAGAAGTCGTCTGCATTGATCACCGCGAAGGGTTCGTTCACTAGGTGGCGCGCGGCGAGAACCGCGTGGGCCGTGCCCCATGGCTTCACCCGGTTTCCTGGCACCGCGAAACCGGCAGGAAGGTCGGCAAGATTTTGAAAGGCGTAATCCACCTGGATGCGATCTGCAAAGCGGGCCCCGACACCTTGACGGAATGCCTCCGCAAAATCCTCGCGGATGATGAACACCACGCGTCCGAAGCCCGCGCGGATGGCATCATAGACTGAGTAGTCGAGGACGGTTTCGCCGTTGGGGCCCATCGGGTCCATTTGTTTGAGGCCGCCATATCGGCTGCCCATTCCGGCGGCGAGAACAAGAAGTGTTGGTTTCATCAAATGAATTGGGTTGTGAGGAGGGGGCACCGTGCAGTTGCAACTGGCCGCGCTCCAAATGCCAATGGATTCCATCACATGCAATCCTTGATTCACCGAGCTTTCCTCACAAAGGGCGAGTTTCCAAGGGGATGGAATGCAGGCAATTAGGAATTTATCCAAAAAAATGCCAGTTTTGACTTGCCACGGGGGAGGTGGTCCCTAGCTTGCCCGTCCCATGCCAAGAGTCGGAGGAAAAGCAAAAACACGGAAAGCCGTTGCCAAGCGTTTCAAAGTCACTGGGACAGGGAAGATCCTACGTCGTAAACAAGGAGCTCGTCACTTGCTGCAAGGCAAGAACAGCAAGCGCAAGCGCAGGCTTGGGCAAGCAGCATTGGTCTCCGATGCTGACCTTCGCAACGTTCGTGAAAATCTTCCTTTCTCCCGGTAACCTAGAGTCGCCGCAACGAATAATACGCCCCCGTCCGCGAATCGGACGGCCTTTACACAGCCTGATCCCGCAAGGGAGACAAGAACAGTCGAGACTGTGGAAGGAAATGAAAACAACGGTCTGTTCAAACTGAAAAAACAAAATGCCACGTGCTACTAATTCACCGGCCAGCCGCGCGCGTCGCAAGCGCACGCTGCTTCGTGCCAAGGGTTTCCGCGGTTTCCGCTCGAAACTCTTCCGTTACGCCAAGGACGCTGTCCGCAAGGCGATGACCTATGAGTATCGGGACCGGAAAAGGCGCAAAGGTCAATTCCGCCGTTTGTGGACTCAGCGTATCAACGCTGCCTGCCGCAACGAGGAAATGACGTATTCGCGCTTCATCGAGGGCCTGAAAGCTGCTGGAATCGAAGCTGACCGCAAGATCCTCTCGGATCTCGCTGTCAACGACGCCGCTGCTTTTTCCGCCATCGTTGCCCAAGCGAAGAAGGCTCTTGAAGCGAAAGCCGCTTCGAAAGCTGGTTAAGCCCAAGCGACGAAACCGAGAAACAATCCAAACGCTGTCTGGCCTGGTGCCGGGCAGCGTTTTTTTTGCGGGCCCGGCACCGAGTCCGCATCGAGATTCACCCGTTGCCAATCCAAACCAAGTCCGGCAAGCACCGGCGCATGGTCATGAGATTGGGGATCCGTTCTATACGCTCGTCCCTTGCGATGTTCCCATGGGCGATGCCCGCTTGGCGGCTCTCTGGCGCAAGGTTAAGATTTTCTCACGTTTGAGGGCGCGCATGTCGTGCTCCTTCTTGCGCTCGACCTGATCGCTCACCGTGAAATGCTAGAGAAAATCCCGGCCGCTTTGCACCGGGCTCAGGCAACACCGGATCCAGGCCTCAAGCCAAAGCAGGGCAGGGCAGTTCCGGCGGGATCGGGAAAGGTCGAGAAACTTGCAGTGAAGTTTGAAGGACTCGACACCGACGCTTGTTTCACCATTTTTTGGTTCGCGCTAATTCAAAACCAGCAGTCAAAAGGGATTCCTCGGCTTAAGTCAAACCGTCTTGAGCGATTCGTGATTCTCAACTCTGTGGACTTGCTTCGGGGGAACTGCCTCTTTTACACTCTGCCCGCCTGAAATTTTATCCAGAGCTGGATGCCTGTCTCTTTATCAAATTTTCCATCCCTAGCGCTTTTCACCCCGTGCTCTACCACTCCACCAACAATCCTGCCCACCGAGTTGATCTCAAGGAAGCAATTCTTCGTTCGCTCCCGCCTGACAATGGGCTCTACATGCCCGACACGTTGCCCATACTCGACGCAGAATTTTGGGAAAATTGGCGAAATCTCAGCTTCCAAGAAATCGGCTTGGCCGTCGCGACTGCTTTTTTTGGCGATGACGTCCCGCCCGAGGCTCTGTTGGAAATCGTCAATGGCACCGTTTCCTTCGATGCTCCCCTTGTCCGCCTCGGCCCGGGTGACCACATTCTTGAACTTTTCCACGGCCCCACCCTCGCTTTTAAAGACTTTGGCGCGCGCTTCATGGCTCGCTTGATGGCATGGCTCACCCGCGAAGATGGCCGTGAGCTTACGGTCCTCGTCGCAACCTCGGGTGATACGGGCGGCGCAGTCGCCTCGGCCTTCCATCAAGTTCCCGGGACCCGCGTCGTCATTCTCTACCCAAAAGGAAAAGTCTCTGGCCTCCAGGAAAAACAACTGACTGCCCTCGGTGGAAATATCACGGCCCTTGAAATTGACGGCTCGTTCGACGATTGCCAAGCGCTGGTGAAATCCGCCTTCCTCGACCGCGATCTCTCGGAACGCCTGAACCTGACCTCCGCAAATTCGATCAACCTCGCCCGGCTCGTCCCTCAAAGCTTCTATTATATCCACGCCGCGCGCCAACTGCCCGAAGGGGTAAAGCCGACTTTCGTCATCCCTTCCGGAAATTTCGGCAACCTCACGGCCGGACTGCTCGCCGTGCAACTCGGCCTTCCCGTCGATCAATTCGTTGCCGCGACGAACCGCAATGACGTGGTCCCCGAGTATCTCCGGCTCGGCCAATACGCCGCACGCCCCAGCGTTCCCACCATTTCCAACGCAATGGACGTGGGGGCTCCCTCGAATTTTGTCCGCATGCAGGCGCTCTTCGAGGGTTCTTGGGAAACGATGAAACAGCACATTACGGGAATGGCTTTCGGTGACGATGAAACTCGCGCTGCAATTCGGACCGTCAAAGCTCTTTACGACTACGAAATCGACCCGCACGGCGCCATCGGCTGGCTTGCCGCGCAAAAGTGGCGCGCTTCCCACCCGACCAGCGCGACCATCACCCTCGAAACTGCACACCCCGCGAAATTTCCTGATGTGATGGATGCGGAACTTGGCAAGGGCTGCATCGAGGTCCCTGAGCGACTGGCGATCCTAGCCGAACGCGAGAAAATCGCCATTCCCATGCCTGCGGATTCTGCCGTTTTTCATGACTGGCTCGAAAAGCAGGCATGAATCTTCAGAAAATAAGTTGCGGCCAGAAATTTCGTGGGTGATAGGGGAGCCCGAAGTGGAAGTTCCATCTGGAACCCTCTCACCTCAATTCAGTTCCAATCATCATGATCCAAGCCAAAGACCTCACCAAAGAAGCTCCCGCCAGCCCTCGGACCCGCATCGGTGGCTACGCCTTACTCGCCCGTATGACCGATAAAGGCCGCGCCCAACTCGCCGGCAATATCGGGGAATACCACTACGACTGCCCGCTCGACAATTACCTTCTTGGTTTCAAAGGCGTCAGCGCCGCTGACATCACGAAACTCTTGGAGGCCGGTGCCTCGGACGAGGAAATCGCTGCTTGGCTCGACGCCAACGGCACTCCGAAGTCACCTGCAGAAATCACCGCGTGGTCAGACGGCGTCGAAGCCGCGCGCCCTTATGATAACCCCGAGCAAAAGGAATGGTTCATCGGAGTTTGCGCCACCGCTGGAGTCGATCCTGCAAGTAGCACGCTTTTCGATTTCCTGGAAGCTGACGACCGCTTGAGTTTCGCGCAGTAATCCAACCGATTGCATGCGCCCCGGAAATCCGCCGACTCTCGCTCATCGCCTCGCCGCCAGTGAGCGCCCCGGCGGCTTTCCAATCATGCGCCAACGCTGGGCCGACTTACTCTTCCTGCACTGGCCCATTGACCCCGAGCTGATCCAAGATCGCCTTCCGAATGGCTTGTTTGCAGACACTTATGATGGAAAGTCCTGGCTCGGTGTGGTGCCATTTTCCATGGAGTGTGTCCGCCCGTGCCTGCTCCCACCGCTGCCTTGGCTCTCGTGGTTTCTAGAGCTGAATGTCCGGACCTACGTCCACGACGCCTCTGGAAACCCCGGAGTTTGGTTCTTCTCGCTGGACTGCAATCAGGCCATCGCGGTGGAAATCGCCCGCCGCGCCTTCCACCTGCCATACGAGCACGCATCGATGGAAATCGCGAAAAACGGGACCAAAATCCACTTCTCCAGCCGCCGTAAGGGCTCAAACGCGCCAACCGCCACCTTTCAATACGAGGCCGCTGGCCCCAGTGCGCAGGTCGCCGCCGCTGGCTCTCTCGAGGCTTTTCTCGTCGAGCGATACACACTTTTTTCCTCAGGAGCTGACGGTGCCATCCTCGCCGGGCGCGTGCACCACCCGCCCTACCAAATCCACCAAGCCAGCTGCAATGCATGGTCCTCCGCTCCACTGCGGCTCGCGGGCTTCTCAGAACCAAGCCTCCCACCAGTTTCAATGCTCGTCGCAAAAGCCGTAAACGTGGCAATTTACCCGCTGAAACGACAAGTTTTCGACCAATCTTCCTCCTCAGCTCCGTAAAACTCACCAACACGGATTTCCCAAACATTTTGGAAATTAAGTGGTTTTCCTGTTGCAAACGATTCTCAATTACCGATCTTCCTCACAGATGTCACACGCCCTTGCAGCCGATCTGGAAATCGACAGCGCTATGACCCTCAACCAGGTCAAAGTCGGCTGCGATGTTCAAATCCGCTTCCTCAGTGGTCCCGGCTGCGACCGTCTCCGCGATCTTGGCTTCTGTGAGCAACTCCAAGTCCGCAAACTGGCTGGCGGCAGAAATTTGATCTGCTCGATTTGTGGAACCCGCATGGCCATCAGCCGCGAGCTGGCGGAACAGGTGATGGTGGCTCCACTGGGCTGAATTCTCCCCGACATCTCCCCATGTCTCGATCTTCCACGCAACCCTCCACCATCGCGCTGATCGGCAATCCAAATGCCGGTAAAACAACGCTTTTCAACGCACTCACCGGCGCGAACCAACACGTCGGAAACTACGCTGGCGTCACGGTGGACGTGAAATCTGGCGAAACTTTCACTCCGCACGGCCGCAAACTCCACGTCTTAGACCTCCCGGGCTGCTACTCGCTACGCGCGAATTCTCCCGATGAAAAAATTGCTCTGGACGCGCTCAACGGGCAAATCCCGAACTCACCGAAACCGGATCTGGTCGTTTGCGTCGTGGACGCATCCAATCTCGAACGCCACCTCCAACTCGCACTGCAAGTCATCGAACTCGGCCTTCCTTGCATCCTCGCCCTCAATATGGTGGACGTCGCGGAACGCACCGGACTCCGCCTCGACCCTGCAAAACTCTCAGAAGAGCTCGGCATCCCGGTCGTCCCAATGCAAGCCAACGCGAAGAAGGGGGTCGTGGAGCTGAAACAGGCACTGCGTTTTCCCTTCCCTCCCGCGTCAGAAGCTTCATGGCAGGGAAACGATGCGGACCCGGAGGCTGCTCGCCGCGCATTCATCACTCACCTCTGCTCCCTCGCCGCCCGCCGCCCGGACGCTCACCAACAAACCCTTTCCGATCGGATCGACTCGATACTTCTCCATCCTGTGCTCGGATGGCTCGCCTTGATCGCGACGTTTTTCACGGTGTTCTGGGCCATTTTCTCCTTCGCGGAAATTCCCATGGGCTGGATCGAATCCGCTCAGGGATGGATCGGCGAACGCGTCGCAGCCAGCATGCCGCCGGGTGACTTGAACTCGATGGTGGTCGATGGCGTGATCGGCGGAGTTGGGGGCGTGATGATGTTCTTGCCGCAAATTATCCTCCTTTTCCTATTCATTGGGCTGCTCGAAAGCTCGGGTTACATGGCCCGCGCCGCCTACTTGATGGATGGATTGATGGCTAAGGCCGGCCTCAGCGGAAAGGCGTTTCTGCCTCTTTTCAGCTCCTATGCTTGCGCCATTCCCGGCGTGATGGCCACTCGCACGATCGATTCGGCGAAGGAACGACTCGTGACGATTTTCGTGGCTCCTTGGATGAGCTGCTCAGCCCGACTTCCCGTATATTTCCTCATTGTCCCGCTTCTGCTGCACGAGGGAGAGGGCTCATGGAAGCAAGCTCTCGTCTTATTCTCCATCTACGCACTTGGCACTCTCACTGCCCTTGTCGTCGCCCGGATTCTTCGCGGCCGCCTTGGCGAGGACATCAGCCCGGGCCATTTCCTGCTGGAACTGCCGCCTTATCGCACTCCTCAATGGACCTACATTTTAAAGCACGTCCTTGCCCGTGCTTGGGCTTTTGTCGGCAAAGCCGGAACCATCATTCTCGGACTCTCCATCCTGCTTTGGGCACTCAGCACTTACCCGAAATCAGACTCGGAGGACCCGGCTGAGGCTCTCGCTCACAGCGCGATGGGCCGCATCGGCACAGTCATCGAACCGATTGTGAAACCTCTCGGCTTCGACGGTCGCATGGGCACCGCCATCCTCACCTCGTTCGCTGCCCGCGAGGTTTTTGTCTCCTCCATGGCGATCCTCTACCGCGTCGAGGAGGCCGATGACGAAACCGAGACTCGCAATCTGCTCCGCGACCGCCTCACCGCAGCGAAATGGCCAGATGGACGCCCGATTTTCACCACGCTGTCGCTCATTTCTCTGCTGGTTTTCTTCGTTTATGCGCTACAATGCCTGCCAACGACGGCAGTGGTCGCTCGGGAATCTGGCTCGTGGAAGTGGGCCGCGGCTCAGTTTTTCTTCATGACGGCTTTTGCCTACGCCGCATCGCTCCTCGTGTTTCAAATAGGCAAACTGATCGGATTTTAAAAAATCATGGACTGGCAAACACCCACCGCTGTCGGAATCGTCACTCTTACGGTGATCATCTTCCTCGTTCGCCTCGCTCGCCCGAAAAAAAAGCATGGCTGCGGCAAAGCTTGTGGCTGTGATAAGCCATAGGGCTTGAAGCGAGTCACCCAAGCGGCTATCTCGCCGCGTGCTGATTTGCAAACGCTTGGAAGACCTGCCCGCACTTGATACTCCGCTGCACTTGGCACTCGGGGTTTTTGATGGCGTCCACATCGGCCACCAAGCCGTCATCGACCGCGCGGTCCAAGCCGCTGCCCGCGAGGGCGGAATGGCGGGTTTGCTGACTTTCGACCCACATCCCATCCGAGTCATCGCTCCCGATAAAGCGCCCTCTGCCCTCTTGGAAACTCTCGACCATAAGGCGCGACTGGTCGCAACACTTGGCGTGGAACTTCTGATCCCACTTCACTTTGATCAGGAACTCGCCAACATGGACGCCGCCGAGTTCATTCAAAAACTCACCTCCGCTCCCGTCCGAACCATCGCCGTGGGCGAAGATTGGCGCTTTGGTAAAAATCGAACTGGCGACCTCGCGTTTCTCAAGAAAAAAGCCGCGGAACTTGGCTTCAAACTCGAGGCGGTCGCTCCCGTCATGCTTGACGGCGAACGCGTCAGCAGCACGCGCATCCGCAATGCGATCCGCGCTGGCAATCTCATGCATGCCGAAAAAATGCTGGGACATCCCTATCTCGTCTGCGGCTCCGTCGTCGAAGGCCAGAAACTTGGAAGGACCCTCGGATTTCCCACCGCAAACCTTGGCTACGGCGACGCACAACTCCCTCCCGATGGCGTATGGGCTGTTCAAGCCCGCTTGCAAAATGGAACGCTCCTCCAAGGCGTTGCGAACCTCGGAAACCGCCCGACCCTTGCCAATGCGGGACGCGCACTGGAAATTCATCTCATCGATTTTTCTGGCGATCTTTACGGGCAATCTCTCGAGGTCCATTTCATCAAACACCTCCGAGACGAATGGAAATTCCCGTCAATTGACGCCTTACGCACTCAAATACAACAAGATACAAATCTTGCAGCCAATGTGTTGAATTCCCTGAAATTTCTCTGATTCAGCAGCTTGACACGGCTCAAGTTCATGTGAACACTCTTCGCATGAACACCTCATTTCCGATTCTGGATAAAGTTCGCAAAATCATCGGGGCCCGCCTTTCTTCTCGCTTCCGCCCGCAATCTCCAAGGCGCCACCGCTTCGAGGTGCAACTGGAATTCCCATGGCACGCAAAAAGATGATTTTTCCAGATTTTACACTTACTTTCGCCGATTCTCGGGACTATAAAGCGCCCAACCCTTCGCATGGAGACTCTCAAACCCACCACTATTTCCCGTGGCCGCGCCGCATTTGTAGCGTCTGCCTGCTTGATCGCGCCCCTGATCTCGCCCTTGGTAGCGGGTGAACCACCGCAGGGAAATCAACTCTCTCCTCCTGAGCCCTCAAGCTCAAAGGTCTCCGCCCAAGAAGCTCGCGAACTCCTCAGAAAAGGTGATGAGTTCTACAATTCCAGCCGTTTTGCGGATGCCGTAGAGGCCTACGCGGGTGCCCGGGATCTGATTCCTTCCTCTGCAACAACGCTCCGGGCTGCTGCCACTGAGCGCTACGCACAAGCCGCTGTGGAGCATGCCCGCGTGCTGTCCCGCAAGGGCGACATCACAGCCGCCAAAGCCGCTGTGGAAAAAGTTCTTGATCCCTCTTTTGCTCCCAAAAACCCAGGCGCTCTCGCGTTCCTCGCTCAACTGAACGACCCGATCCGGACCAATCCCGCCCTGACTGCGGAGCACGCCGCAGACGTAGATCAAGTCCGTCGGACCCTCTACGTCGCGGAAGCTGCATTCAACCTCGGAAAACTGGACGAAGCGATTTCTCAATACGAGGCCGTCGTTCGCATCGACCCCACCAACACCGCCGCTCGCCGCGGACTGGAGCAAGTCGCCATGGCAAAAAGCCTGGCCGCCAAAGCAGGTTACGATCATGCCAAAGCTGAAATGCTTGCCGAAGTCGCTGCCAGTTGGGAAACCCAAGCACCCCCAATCTCAGAGGAACCTGCGCTTGGTGATCTCGGCGGCAACTCGGACACCAACAACGCAATTTCTCTCAAGGACAAAATCGATCGGATCATCATTCCCAAAATCGCTCTCGATCAAGCATCTCTTTCAGAAGCCCTTGAGTTTCTCAGCCTCCGCGCCCGGGAATTTGACACGCTTGAAACTGACCCTGAGCGCAAGGGGGTTAACTTTGCCATCAATCTGGGCTCTCCAGACTCACCGACCGCAACCCGAATCCGAGACGCTCGCTTCGATCTCCAAATTTCTCAAGTCCCTCTTTCTCAAGCGCTTCGCTACATCACAGACATTACGAAAACCGCCTACACCACGGACGATTTCTCGGTAATCATCACTCCAACAGGCGCAGATTCCGTCGAACTTGTCACTCGCACTTACCGCGTGCCACCTGACTTCATCAGCAGCATGAGCAACGGACCCAAGGAAGAAGCTGCGGCCGACCCTTTCGGCGAGGCTCCTGCGAGCGGCGGACTCCTCGCCAAACGCCTAGGCGCACAAGAGGCTCTAGCCACTCAGGGGGTCTCTTTTCCTGAAGGTGCTTCGGCAAATTATACACCGTCCACCAACACGCTGCGCGTCATCAACACTCCTCTAAATCAGGACTATATTTCGCAAATCGTCGAAACGCTGACAAAAACTGAACCCGTCATGGTCGCAGTCCGTGTCACGATGATGCGCGTCGAACAAAATCGCCTCGAAGAACTCGGCTACGACTGGCTTCTTGATAACTACGGTTTTGGTGGACCAAGCTGGGTGCCTGGCGCTGCGAAATACACTCTCACCGGCGGAACCGCCGGAAATGGCTCGGACCTCGGCGATATCGAGCTACCTGCCAACGCTAGCACTCGCAATCCCATCACCGGCGGCAATCGCAGCGGTGACTCTGCCATTAACAGCAACTCACTCGACAACCTCATCAATGACCAACGTGGGCGCCAAGCCAGCGACCGCGCCCCTGGAGTTCTCGGAGTCAACGGGATCTTCACTGACACCACCGTCCAATCCTTGATGAGAGGCCTAAACCAGAAAAAGGGGGTGGATATGCTCGCCAAGCCTGCGGTCATCACGCGCAGCGGCCAAGCCTCATCCATCAGCATGGTTCGCGAATTTATCTACGCCACGGAATACGAACCACCTGAACTCCCAAACAGCACTGGCATCACCAGCGGAAATATCACACCAGTCACTCCTGCCACTCCGACGGCTTTTGAGACCAAGGACGTTGGCATCACCATGGAGGTTCTCCCCGTCGTCGATGAGAACAAGCAATATGTCAGCGTCACGCTTAGCCCGACCTTCAGCGACTTTGATGGATTCGTGAACTACGGCAGCCCAATCAATACCACGGTGGACGGACTTCTTGGTCCCGAAACTGCGACGGTCACTGACAACACCATTTTAATGCCCGTTTTTAGCAAGCAATCGCTGTCCTCAACCATCGACGTCGCTGACGGCTCCACGGTGGTCATCGGTGGATTGATGCAAGACCGCGTGCAAAATGTTGAAGACAAAACTCCAATTCTCGGTAGTCTTCCTATTTTGGGACGTTTGTTCCAATCCAAGGCCAGTCAGTCCACTTCCACCGCGATCATTTTCTTTGTGAACGTGGAACTGATGGACCCCACTGGCCGCCCCTACCGCGAGCGCTGAAGTTTATTCAGCACTCCGCCGCTTACGCTCACCTCCTTTCGCACCCTCCCGTTATCCCCTAGCAATGTCAGCTGCACCAAGTGAGCCGGAAAAATATTCCATCGACGAGATGATGGAACGTCTAAAAAATAAATCAGACGGAACTCTTGAAGATGGGGAGCTCGTCACCCGACCAGATGGCACGCAAGTCGTCCGCGTCCGCAAACGCAAACGCCGCAGCAACCAACCGCTTCGAGATGAACAAAAACGCACCCGCAGAGTGCGCATCATTCAAATCTCGTCGATTTTAATGCTGTTATTTCTCGCCACCTTAACCATTGGTGCCGCCATGGTTTATGCAAATAGCCTTCCTTTCCGCGAAGCGGTCTTGCAAGGCATTACCAAAGCAACTCGCGCAAATGTGGAGCTTGAACAATTCCGCATGAACCCAAAAACCGCCAATGCCGAGCGACTTATTCTCAGTTGGCCGGATGGCAATATCCTCAAAAACCTCAACCTCCGTGGCATCTCATCGGAAATCTCTCCCTCCTCACTCTTTGGCAAAGGACTCAGCGGGCAAGATGTCACCGCTGCAGAAGGTCTTCTCACCTTACGCCTCCCCAATCCCGATGCTCCTCTGACCAACGCAGACACTCAGGAAAATGCCAAGGCTCCTTCATTCCAAAACTTCCGAATCCCCGTTCTCAATGTCAGTTTGGAAAATGGACTCCCCCCTGCAATTCGCCTAATCAAATCTGAAGCATCACTTGATCCTGAAAACGTGAACGGCCGCCCTCAACTTACCCTCTACCGTGGCGAACTCGCCGTAACCGGTTGGCCCAAGTTGATGATGGATCGGGCGATGATTGAGTTCCGCGACGAGGAGGTCGATATCATTGGTCTCCGTGTCCTCAGCGAGAGTGATGACCGAGGCTTGCTGGAATTCTCCGGAACCATCTCGCCTTACCAGCCGGACGCTCTCTCAAGCTTGGAGGTCACGATGTCCGCTTTCGAACTCACGGGCATCGTCGGCCCAGCCATCGGACGATTGATCTTTGGTCGAGTGGACTCGGTTCCTTCGGACTCATTGAATCAATTCACCTTTTTCCCGAAAACCGAGGCACTGCCGAAACTTGAAGTGAACTTCCGTGTAGCTCCGACTTCGTCCATCGAAGTGAACGCGTTCCCTTTCCTTTTCGGGCTTTCCCGTGCCTTAGACGACGTCTGGTTTGAACGTCCAACTTTTGACACCGACGCCACCGGTAGTTTTCTCCGTGAAGCTGGCACTTTGAGTCTGCATCATCTCAATCTGGAGAGCAAAAGCCGAATGGCGATTCGCGGCGATCTCTCACTCGCGACAAATCAAAATTTATCAGGAGAATTGGAAATTGGCATCGCCGAAGCGATGATTGCCTCATCCAAAGATGTCCGACTCGATGCGATGTTCAGCGAACCAAGAGATGGATTCCGTTGGATTACTTTGAAAATCAGTGGCCCAGTCGCAAAGCCACTCGATAATTTCAAAGATCTCTACTCTGCCGCCACGCCCGATGGAGACATCGGCCCAAGCAAACTTGAGGAGAAAACTCCCAGCTTTGAGGAACTGACCCGGCCACGCTAGACCCAAGGGGGCGGTGGATTGAAACAGCATTCGTCGCTTCCAGATCATCTCACGGAGTAAATGCGCAACTTTTCCGAAGAACAGCATAGCATTCCTGTGAATTATGGTTCAGTGTTACAGACGGATAAGGCAGTTAGAACTGCCATCCGTTCACTCCAAAACACAAACCATTACCCACCATGCAAACTGCCAACGTCAATCTGCCGGTAACCATCACGGTCCGACACGAGCAAGTGACTGATGCCCTGCGCGACCACGCGCACAAAAAAATCGCGGGCCTGCATCTCGACTACCCCCGAATCATTGAGGCGAAGGTCATTCTCGACGTCCAAAAGAACCGGCACATTGCCGAAATTATCCTTTTTTGTGCAAATCACATCACCATCGAGGCACATACCGAGGGCAAAGACATGTACGCTGCCCTAGATGAAACCATCGAAAAAATCGCCCGTCGGATGCGCAAGCACAAGACGCGCTTGATGAAAAAGCACCGTCCGCATCGCAACGAATCCATTCGGCATCTGGAAGAGCGCTTCTTCACGGAGGAGGTTCTCGACCATCCGGAAGGCTCTGATACGGAACCAGTTCCATTCATCGTTCATCCTGAAAACTATGCGATCCGGACGATGTATAAGGAGGATGCGATCATGCAGTTGGAGCTCACAGACCGCCCATTTGTTTTGTATAAAAGCGCTCGCCGCCACTGCCTGACGATCGTCTATCGACGCAAAGATGGCGAATATGCCGCTTTAGACATCAAGGACTGAACTGCGTTTCATCTCTCACAAGCCGGGCGGGATTCCCGCCCGGCTTTTTCACGGAAATCATGTGAACCCAGACGTCTTGCAACAAAAATGCAGCCGCATTTTGAAATCGACTCAGCCCGTCCTGCAATCTCGTCATCCCTCTTGCGAGCGAAGCCTCCATCACTCCATCCTCATTTGCCATCAAAGCACCTGTCATCGAGCGGTCTTTCAAGATCTGATGAATATCCGGGTTGCTTGACCCGAAAGTCTGTGGATGGTTGTCGCAGTTCCCACCACCATGGCAGTCACCACCACCCAGCCCGCAACCAGCGATCTTTTCCCATTTGAACTCGTCCGCCCCGAGCTGGAGCGCGTGGAAATTTCCATTCGCGAGCAAGTCCGTGGCTTCGATCCCGCAGTCGAGCCCTATGTCGCATACATCTGCAACACATCGGGCAAACGAATCCGGCCCGCGCTCGCCATTCTCATCGGCGGTGCAAGCGGCGGAGTCACCGAGGACCACCTAAAAATCGGTGTCATTCTTGAACTCATTCACATGGCCACACTCGTTCACGACGACATTATGGACGGTGCCAACACCCGTAGAATGGTCCCCACGGCAAACGCAAAATGGGGAAATGCACTCTCTGTCCTGCTCGGCGACGCACTTTTTTCCCACGCTCTCACCCTCGCGACTGACTTCAATAGCATCGACATCTGCCGCAAGGTCGGCAACGCGGCAAGGGAAGTTTGCCAAGGCGAAATCATCCAAACCCAACGCCGCTTCGATCTCACCTTCACCAAGGCGGAGTATTTCCGCGTGATCGAGATGAAAACCGGTGCGCTGTTCGCCGCTGCAAGCTCACTCGCCGGAAATCTGTCAGGCCTTGATGCCCCAACCGAGGCAAAACTCCACAGTTATGGCATGAAACTCGGCACGGCCTATCAAATTTACGACGACTGCCTCGACCTCGTCGGCTCCGAGGAAGTGGTCGGCAAAACCCTTCGCACTGACCTCATCAAAGGCAAATTTACCTTGCCTATCCTCAATCTACTCGACTCCGCAACGGAAGCGCAACGAACGAAGCTCACCAAACGCATCCTTGCCCAGGAACCTCTCGACTTACCGGTCCTCCTCGGCATCGCAGAATACGAAGGTGCCGTGGAAAGCGCGATTGATACCGCCCTCGCTCTCCTCGCTCAGTGCCGCGAGGATCTCGCTCCTCTCGGGAAATCCGTTTACTCCGACGCCCTCACACAGATTACTTGGTTCCTCGCCGGATTACTCGAAAAATGCCGCCGCTAACGTAAACTGCGGCCCCTTTCCCGCACAACCGGCAATCCAATTGAAACGTTTCTGGCTATTTCTGCTCACACTCCAAGCTGGGCACGCTGAATTCTCGATCACCGAAGACAAGAATGTTTTCACCATCGACTGCGAGTCATCCCCTACGCTCGTCGTCCAAGTCAACAAATCCAACGGCAATCTGCAATCCATCCGCACCAACGGAACGGAGCTCCAAAAAAACCCGCGCGGTTCCCACATCAACTCAGGCTTCGGCAAGCCTTCTGTCACCGCTCAAAAAATTGGCCATGACAAAATCCTGATTCGCGTCGAAAACCCGGATCTCATCCACCACTATGCTTTTCAGAAAGGCTCTCCCGCCGTGTTCATGGCGACTTGGGCCGGAAGCTGTCCGCATCCTGGTGAAATGCGCTTTATCGCTCGCTTCGACTCACGCGTTCTAAATCGTGGCAACATCGCCAGACCTAACGATAACACCTCGGCCAAAGTCATCGAAGGCAAAGACATCTTCATTCACCCCAACGGCGACACTCACTCGAAGTTTTATTCGGCAGTCCGTTTCATCGACGATGCAATTCATGGTTCACGTGGCGATAAAATTGGCGCGTATTTCGCAATCGGTTCTTACGAGAGCTCATCAGGCGGCCCCTTTTTCCGCGATATCAACAGCCAAACCACCAGCGATACCGAAGAAATTTACTTCTACATGTTCTCCGGCCATGCTCAGACCGAAGCCTTCCGGAAAAACCAACTCCACGGCCCCTACGCGCTCTGTTTCACCGATGGCCCGCCACCCACCATGCCTGCCATGCATTGGATGAAGGACCTCGGCTTACGTGGTTGGGTCAGTGCGCGTGGCCGAGTTTCCGGTAGCGCCCACCAGCTCATGCCCGGCGTCCCTTACACCGCTTATCTAGCGAACGAAACGGCACAATACTGGACCCACATCGCGCCCAATGGCAAGTTTACGACCTCTGCCATGAAGCCTGGAACCTACTCGCTCCGACTGATGCGCAACGAACTTAGCGTCGCCCAAACCGAAATCACCGTCACTCCCGGGACGACATCCAACACAAGCTTGGTCGATCCAGGACTACCCGCTTATCTCTGGCGTCTCGGCCTCCCCGACGGAACTCCGCAAGGTTTTCGCAACGCTGATCAGTTGGGTAACATGCACCCATCCGACAAACGCAACCTCGCTTGGGGCCCTCTCCAATTCACAGTTCACGAACCCGTTCCTCGAAATCTTAGCGATTTCCCCGCAGTTCAATGGAATGACATCAACAACCGAAACCGCATCGTTTTTTCTCTAAACCCATCACAAATCAAAGACCGCGACCTTGAAATCGGGATCAGCGTCTCACACTCCCGTTCACGACCGATTGTCCGTGTGAATGATCGGTGGGCCAGCCGCCCTCCTGCCGCCCCTCGTTGCTACGACAGTCGTAGCATCACTTTCGGGATCCACCGCGGTTTCGACCATGTGCACTCGATTCGAATTCCCAAATCCGCTTTCAACCCTGGGAAAAATACCATCACGCTTGAAACCATCAGCGGTTCAGGAAGTTCTGGCTTCCTCAGCCATGCCCTCGTTTATGACTTCATCGGCCTCAGAGATTGATGCCTGCATCCAAGCCATCACTTTGGAGGCTAGGCGATCAAAGGCCACCACGGCTGCCACCAAGTGCTCCTCCTCGGTATCTTCAATCTTGTTATGACTGATCCCGTGCAAGCTCTGCACAAACATCATCACCGTCGGAATGCCTGCCGCAGCCATCTCCGCCGCGTCGTGCAATGGCCCTGATGGTAAACGATGGGAAACTCCACAAACCTCACGAATCGACGCATCGCATAAATCCACCAATTCAGCGTCAAACGGCCTTGGTGCAATCTGCCATAACCGCTCCCATGTCACAGTCACCTGAGCCTCCTGCGCAAAACGCTCACTCGCAGCACGCGCCTCGGCCAGCATTCTGGACAACGCCTCCCCATCCAAGTGCCTCTGGTCCAATGTGATCCGACACTCCTCGACCACGCTAGTCACGATTCCAGGACGCGTGACACAGGACCCAATCGTGCAAACTCCCTGCCCACTCCGCGCAGCAATTTCATAAATTTCCTCAGCCATCTTGGCCGCAGCTAAAAATGCATCTCGCCGCCGGTTCATCGGCGTGCTGCCCGAATGCGCCGCTTGCCCATGAAAGCTAACTGCATGACGCTCAACGCCAAACGTCCCCAAAACCGCACCCAATGCCAATCCGCGGTCCAACAAGACCGGCCCTTGCTCGATGTGCAGCTCAAGGTAAGCGGCGGCCCCTACCAATTCCCTGCCACTCAAGCGAACTCTCTCAAAATCAATACCGCACGCAGCCAATGCATCCGGCAGCTTGATCCCCTCGCGGTCCACCAAGCCGCGCGCTTCATCCATGTCTAAATTTCCCGAACACGCAGAGGAACCAAACAAACTTTTCCCAAATCGCGCCCCTTCCTCATCCGCCCAATCCACCACCCGCACCGTAACCGGCGGTTTGCCACCAAATTCTACATGAATCCGCCTCAAAATCTCCAAGCCCGCCAACACATTCAAACACCCGTCCAGCCATCCCCCATTCGGAACCGAATCCAAGTGCCCGCCCAAAATCAGCGCTTGCTCAGATTCTCCACGCAAGGTCGTCCACAAATTTCCCGCCTCGTCCACTTGCACTTCCACCGGCAAATCACCCAATAAGCCCCGATACCACAGCCGCGCTTTCTCCCAGTTCTTCGTGAACGCAACTCGCTGTGCCCCACCACCGTCGCCAGTCAATGAACGCAATTGTTTCAACTCATCAATCGTCCTCTGGGGGTTTAAACTCATGATCTCAAGCCAGTGAATTATCAAAAAACGCTGAATCGCTTTTCCTGCGCAACGTCCAAGCAGAAACAATGCCGGACAAGATCAAAACCTCGCTCACGCCATAATGCCCCGAACCACCTTTGTCCCCGTTTTGGTGATGTTCGATAGGCGCTGCTCAACCCCCTGCGACGGATAGGTCAGCTTCTCATGGTCAAATCCCATCAAATGCATCATCGTCGCATGAAGATCATGCACCGAGACCTTGTCTCGAATGGCCTCGTAGCCAATCGGATCGGTCTCACCATACGAAAGCCCCGGCTTGATGCCACCGCCCGCCATCCAAATCGTAAATCCTCCCGGATTGTGATCCCGGCCAACGAACGGATTGTCATTGCCACCACGATTTTCTAACATCGGCGTCCGTCCAAACTCTCCTCCCCAGACCACCAAGGTATCCTCCAACAAACCACGCTGTTTCAAATCTTTCAACAAGGCCGTCATCGGTTGGTCCACCTCTCGGCACCGATCCTTAAAACCACTGTTCAAGGCTTCGCCTGCGCTGGCTCCATGTGCATCCCAACCCCAGTGAAACAACTGAATATAACGCACCCCACGCTCCGCCAAACGCCGCGCCAAAAGGCAGTTGTTTGCAAACGACTCTTTGCCCGGCTCTGTCGCATACTCGCGGTGTGTCGCCTCTGACTCCTGCTTCAGATCAAATGCATCGGTCGCATGCATCTGCATCCGATAGGCCATCTCATATTGCGCGATGCGTGTCACGGTCTCAGCGTCTCCCACATCTTCCGCAATCTTTTGATTCAATCGATCCAACGTATCTAACGATCTTCTGCGCACGGTCCGCGTGATCCCCGCGGGATCATCCAGATAGAGAACCGGCTCACCTTGCGAACGACATTGCACCCCCTGATAGACAGAGGGAAGGTAGCCTGAACCCCACACGGATTTCCCTGCATCTGGATTTTTTCCGCCCGATGTCAGGACGACGAAGCCCGGCAGATTCTGATTCTCCGAGCCTAGCCCATAAGTCGCCCATGATCCGATGGACGGCGCACCAAGGTTCTGACTTCCCGTATGCACCAGCAACTGCGCCGGACCATGGTTAAACTGGTCGGTGTGCATCGACTTCACGAAGCAAACATCATCCACCACCGACGCGAAATGCGGCAAACGATCTGACAACCATGCCCCAGACTCACCATGTTGCCGGAATGGATATTGCGGACCTAACATCTTTGGGACCCCTTGAATAAACGCAAACTGCTTTCCTTCAAGAAACTCTTTCGGACACTCACGGCCGTTGAGCTTCACCAAATCCGGTTTGTAGTCGAATAGTTCGTGCTGCGACGGAGCACCGGCCATGTGCAGATAGATCACTCGCTTCGCCTTGGGGGCGAACTGCGACAAGTCGGGTGCCAGCGGATTTGCCGGATCTTTTTTCAAGGGGCCCGCCGATCCCCATGCACGCCCGGCCGCGCCTGCCAACCACATCGCCCCCAAACCCGTCGTGCACTTCGATAAGAAATGCCGCCGCGTCAAATGCTGGAGCTGCGTGTGCTGAAGTCTTGCAAATTGGTCGGGATTCATAACTTGGTGAAATTCTAACGTGTTAAGGCTGAGTCAAGGTTCAGAATCGTGTTCGCGACAAGCACCATTGCTGCATCTTCCGGACTCGCACCCAGCTTGGCGGACTCTGCTGGATTTCCCCGGTATTCTTCCAGCAGGGCACTGTGCAAGTCTAGCAGCTCCGCGATCATCTCGGGACTCGCTTCCTGCTGTGTGCAAACTAACACTCCAAATGCTAACTGTTCTTCCAGCGCCGCTGCCTGGCCACGCATCCGCCGCGCCAGCCCCTGCGCCGCCTCAATGTGCGCTGGGTCATTGAGCGTCACCAAGGCCTGCAAGGGGGTGTTGCTAACAAGGCGACGTGCACTGCACAAATCCCGACTTGGCGCATCAAATGTCAGGAACCCCGGAAAACCACTGGTCCGCTTGGAGTAGGTGTAAATCCCTCGACGGTATCGGTCCTCGCCCTTCGAGTCGTTCCACTTGTTTCCATTGTAAACCGAATTCCAAACTCCTGCCGGCTGCGGCGGATAGACCGGAGGACCATGCATTTTGGCGGATAGTAAGCCGGCAACCGCCATGGCTTGGTCTCGCACCATCTCCGCTCCTAACCGGTTGCGCGGCCCTCTTGCCAAAAGACGATTCTCTGGATCTCGAAGCACCAAGTCTCGACCGGCCCGATGCGTTTGCCGATAGGTCGAGGATAGAACGATTTCCCGCAGCATCGCCTTGATGGACCATCCATGCACTCCTTGAAAACGCAATGCCAGATGATCCAACAAATCGGGATGGCTCGGCAGCGCCCCTGAGGTCCCGAAATCCTCGGCCGTCTTCACCAATCCCATTCCAAAAAGCTCGCCCCACAGACGGTTGACCATCACCCGTGCCGTCAGCGGGTTCTCACCATTCACCAGCCACCGGGCCATGTCCAAGCGGCTCATTGTAGCATTGGCTGTCCCACCGCCCAAGGCCCTAGGCACTCCCGGCTGCACCACCTCATCTTTTGACAGGCGATTCCCACGCGCGAAAACCCGCGTCTCACGCGGCGGCCCCTCGATCATCACTGGCACCATCACGCCTTTGATTTTCTGATAAGCCGCCTCCATCTCTCGCATTTTTTCCACCAGCTCAAGGCGTGTGGAATCTTGCACCAAACTCGTCCATTCCGCACTTGTGGAGATTTCTAATGTGAATCGTCGCACCGGCGTCCCCTGATTTCCTGCGGTCTCACCATTCTGTGTTAACGAAATTTCCAAACGCTCACCCGGCACAGCATTCACCGGACTTTCCGGCACAAACACAAACCAACGTGGCTTTTCTAACTTAGGAAAACCACCCACATTTCCTCCCGGCGTGGGTATGAACGGGCCGCCCAAATCATCCGCAAACACCTCTCGCATCCGGACCTCTGACTTCACTCCGTTGCTGTCAATCAAGTGAACCCTGAACTTTGAAACCCAAGATCCACGCTCCGGCCACTTTTTAGGATCATCACTCTCTGGTAAAATCTTCAGCCGCAGTGCACTGAATCCAGCCGCCGGACCTAGAACTCGATGCTCAGCACCCTTCGGAAAGGTTCCTTCCGCGCGGATCGTCCCATCTTCGGACCGTTTCAAGACCCCGTGACTCGGTGCAAACTCATCCTCAGCCCATGGTCGCCAAGCCGCAGCGGAATCCGCAACACGCCCGCCCGCGCCATTTAGCTGCTCGCGCAAATCGCGAATGTTCAGCTCCAATGCAGACGCCTCAGCCTTTTGACTGGGATCAGAGGCAAGCTTCATCCTAGGGTAATCATTATCTTGGTCGCAGTCTTCGGTGTTGTTGAAGAAGGCTTTGAACTGATAAAATTCAGCATGATCGATCGGATCGTAGGGATGTGAATGGCATTGGACACACGCGAAAGTCGTCGCCTGCCAAGCGGTCCAAGTGGTGCTGACACGGTCAATGACCGCCGCCACACGAAATTCCTCATCATCCGTCCCCCCTTCCGTATTCGTCTGCGTGTTCCGGTGGAATGCTGTGGCGAGCCGCTGGTCGGCGCTCGCATCCGGCAATAGATCTCCAGCCAATTGCTCGATCGTAAATTGATCATACGGCATATCGGCATTGAAGGCCCGGATCACCCAATCCCGGTATGGCCAAATATCCCGGTGCGGGTCTTTCTCGAAACCATAGGTGTCAGAAAATCTCGCTAAATCCAACCACACCGCTGCCCATCGCTCTCCAAATCCAGAGGAGGCCAGCAAGCGATTCACCTCTGCCTCGCGCGCCTCGTTCGCACTCACCCGAAATGCGGCCAGAAACCCCGCCAACTCAGCGGCCGATGGTGGCAAGCCCGTGAGATCAAAGCTGGTCCTCCGCAGCCACTCTTCTGGGCTTGCCTCCTCGGATGGCTTCAGTTTCTCGTCATCCAAACGTTTCAAAATATACCGGTCCAGCGACATGCTGACCCACTTAGGATCAGAAAGCTCGGTGATTTTCACCTCCACCGGCGGGACGAATGCCCAGTGACTTTGCCACTCCGCCCCCTGGGTGATCCACCGCTCAATCAGCGCAATTTCCTGCTCGGCCAAGGGCGGTCCATGCTTCGGTTTTGGCATCACCTCGTCTGGATCACGGCTACGCATGCGTCGAATCATCTCAGATTTCGCCGGCTTACCCGGGGAAATCGTCCTCTGCCCGGACTCGCCGACCGCCAAGGCCTTGTCCCGATCAATAAACGAAACACCACCCGCTTCTTTAACTCCACCGTGACATCCAGTGCAATGCTTCGTCAAAATCGGCCGAATGTCCCGGTTGAACTCAACCCGTTCTTCTCCCTTGGCCAAGGGTGCAAACAGGCAGATCAAGATTTTGGTCGAAGCTCGCATCATAATTGACGCCAGCGCTACGTGCCCTGAACCTGCCAACTATCAAAAATCGAAGGCTTATTTGGCCTCAACAATCCGAAAATCTCGAATCACCGCCATGTGCTGCATGTTCTGCACGCCGCTGTCTCCAATTTGCACCGGCGGAACCTTGTCCAGTGGCGTAAAAACACGACTGTCAAACACCAAGCCCTGCGGAAACTCATGCCCCGCCAAACGCACCGGAATCTCAAACTCCTGAAGTCGCTCCGAAGCCAATACCCAATCGTAAGGCCGATTGCGTGGCGCATTCGTCGCAATCACCCCGGCCTGATCCACCGGTGGCTTTTTTGGAATCACCACCACCTTCGACAACTTCTTAAACGCATCTTCCTCTGTGTGACGCGTGTTCAAATCCCCTCCCACCAGCAACATCGCCCCCTTCGGAACATGCCGCCGGATCCACTTGACCAAGGCGACCGATTGCACCGCCCTCGACTCAGCGCCCTTGGAATGCAAATGCACACTCACCACCCAGAGATCTCGATTCCCCGGCAAACGCAGCTTTGCCCATGCAAATTCCCGATTCTCCAGAACCGGGTCATCCCATGATCCAGAAGCCACAATCGGGTAGCGACTGATGATCCCATTCGGAATTTGCATCCCTTCCTCACACGTGAAGAAAAACTTCTCTCCCAGGGTGCGATTGACCCACTGCCGAAGTGGAACCGTCGTGTTAAACTCTTGAATCAGAACAATATCCGGTTCCAATGCCTTCAAGATCCTCGCCCCCGCCCCCTCGGGATTGCTGTGATTTCCGTTATCTGGCGAATACCTTTGATGTCGATCGGAAGTCAAATTTGCCGCTACCACGC
>JBILPN010000167.1:0-7163 GCA_044373865.1 Luteolibacter sp.
TCCAAGCGTGGGCGAGGTTGTAGTCGAGCTCGCGGACGGTTTGCTCGATGGCGACGGATTGGTCGGCATCCGGCTCGTCGATATAGCCGAGGGCGACGAGCTGCTGGAGCGCGGCCTGGGAGTCGGCCGCGGAAATCTGCTTGTCCGGCGGGTGCATGCCGTGGTCGCCGGGCACCGCGTCCCAGCTGGGGATGCGCGCGATTTCCGTGGGCGGGTTTTTATAAATATCGATCAGCACCTTGCCATCCATGTCCTCGCCGACCGGCAGGCCGAAGAGGTGGAGCAGGGTCGGGCAGATGTCGATGAGGCTGGCGCCGAACACCCGCTCGTCCTGGCGGATGCCGGGGCCCTTGGCGGCGAAGATGCCGAGCTGGCGGTGCTCGGCGGCCGGGCCGGCAGGCTCGCGCGGGATGTTGCTGAGGCGCAGGTCGTCCGGGTGGAAGCCATGGTCGGACATCAGGATGACGGTGGCGTCCTCGCCGGCGAGGTCGAGCAGGGTGCCGAGCATGGCGTCGTGATAGAGGTAGCCCATTTCCACGCAGTGGTTGAAGACCCGGTAGTCCCAATCGTTCACCTGCGGCCGCTGCGGCGGGTGGTATTTCATGAAGGCGTGGCCGAAGTGGTCGATGGCATCGTAGTAAACGCACATCAGATCCCACGGCTCATTCTGGATCAGCGCGGTGGCGGCGGAGTGGATGCTGGTGCAGTCGGCGATGATCTTGGCGAGCGACTGGACGCGCGGGTCCTTCTCCGCCTTGTCGAGGTCCTCGCGGCTCATGCCATCGAGGCCGGGCAGGAAGGGGCGCAGGTCGTCCTCGGTCAGCTCCGCCGGGTGGAAACGCAGGTCCTTGAGGTGGCGGACGAGCCGCTCGGGGTGGATGGTTTCCGGCTTGAGCGGCCATTTTTCCGGCTCGTAGGCGTTGCCGCTGGTCTTCTGGTAGTCGTCGGAGACCATCACGCCCTTGGACAGCGGCTCGGCGGGATTGGACGGCCACCAGCCGATGGTGATGGTGTTTTTGCCCTCTTGGTTGAGGATGTTCCAGACCGCCTTGGTCTTGCGCGAGAGATTGGTGATGGGGCGGATGCCGCCGGTGACGGGATCGGGCTCGGAAAAGCCGAGGATGCCGTGTTTGTAAGGGCGCTTGCCGGTGGCGATGGAGGTCCACAGCGTGGGGCTGAGCGCGGGCTGGAGCGTGGCGATGTTGCCCATGACGCCCTTCTCAAGGAAGCGGGCGAGGTTGGGCATTTTCCCGGCATCGAGCAGCGGATGGATGACCTTCCAGTCCGCCGCATCCCAGCCGACGAGCAGGACCTTGCGGGGTGGGGAGGAAGGATACTCGGACGATGGGGTGGGAGCGGTAGACAGGGGCACGATGGTGGCAGGCAGAAATCTGCCGATCGCTGTATCTCAGGAAATCAATAAAGCAAAAGGAAATCGCCGTTGGAATGACTGCAAATTTTGCACTACCATGGAAATGGGAAGTTGAGCAGGGAATGTGGTCAGTGTGCATACCTTGACAAAATTTCTTTAACCTCAGGTCGTCCGTCGGCCCTTCGTCATCCCACTCACCCCAACCCCATCTCCCAATCCGCCATCGCTGCTCTAACATTAACCCCTGCCCCGGCTGCAATTATTCGGGTGGTGGTGATAGGGGCAGCCCACCGCCTGGGGAGGAATTGCGCGAGAACCTCGTTTTCCGGGGCCTGGAGTCGGACAGATTCAAAGCGGGTTTGGAAGCGTTCGGTGAGACTGCCCAAGTCGAGGTTCGTGGTGCCGACGAACGCGTGGCCTGGCTTCATCCGGTCGAGGTAGGTGAGGAGCATGTCCTAGGCATCCTTCGAGCAGCGGTCGAGTTCGTTGACGACTTTGACCGACCACGAACCGAAGAGCGATCCGTAGGCGAGTGAGCGTGTCCATTCGCGGGCGAGTTCGAGTCGCACTTCCTTGCCGTTCATGTCCTTGATGGCGACGGGGTGGCTGGCGAGCGTGCGTGCGATCATGTTCACCAAGCTCGTCTTGCCGATGCCCGGAGCGCCGGAGATTAGGAGCTTGAGCCGTTGGTCAGGATTTGTTCGCAGCCGCTCGGCTTTCCGCAGCAGCACCTCCGCCACCTTGCCCGCCTGCCCCACGAAATCCGCAGGACAGGCCGGGACGAAGCAGGTTGGCGCAACTGGTGGCTTACGCGGCATCACTCGCCGCCTTTCCAGCACGGGTGGACAGGATTAGATTGGCGATGGCGCGGGCTCCTTTTCGATCGACCACCACGGCGAGAAGTTCCCCATCCACATCGACCGCCCAGAAGCGGGTTTGCCGGTATTTCGTCACCTTGATCATACTCAGCCCTCCGATCTCATTGCCACGGCTGGCAATGAGTTTGTAGGTGCGTTTCATGGGTGGTTCAGTGGTTAGAGTTGAAGCATTCTTCCGCCCATTCGCGGGCGGCCTGGGTGATGGTGGTGACGGGCTGCCAGCGGTTTGTCATTCATCAGGTCATGGAAGCTGTTGAGTGCCGAGGTCACAGCGGCTTCCAGCAGGATCTCCGGATCGTCGAGTTCCAGCGCGGTTTCCCGATAGACGATGCGTTCGTGAAGGTTTGGATACGTGTTAGAGTTCGGCAGCGGTTTTTGGTGAATTGGGTCGTTCTAATAGATATTACAGCCAATCGTCGCGATGGTGGGGATGAAGGGGCTAAAGTAGAACTTCACCCCATGGCGGCCGGGTAGGGGATTGCCTAGGCTCCGTGGTTGTCAATCAATCAAACCAAAAATATGAGTAATCCCGCAAAAGAGTTATTTAAAAATCATACCTCCTCAAAAATTCATTCCCCTGATTGGGTTTCACACTCAACGGATGTCATCGAGTCCGCTTACGATAAAGCTTGTGATGAACTTTCAACCGCATTCGGTCGAGGAATTCATTTCTACAAGATCGTCCAGAAACGTGTCGGCAAGGAAGCCAACGAAGTTAATGCGATCCTCCATCATCGTCCGTATCCAACCATCTTGATCGGGATGCTTGCGAGCAGTGTTATCGGTTATCTCGTTGCCTGTCGAATCAATCGCTGCTCTGGTACGCGTAGGCGTTAAGAGGAATAGAACATTCTATGATATTTCGTTGAATCAGACGCAGAAATAGTCATTCAACCACTTCGAGAAAGGCCAGCATCAAGCCGTCATTCTCGAAGTGGAATGGCGCTAAAGGTAGGTGTTTATCCTGCATGAATCAAATTCTGCTAGTGTATTCCATGGAAGTAGGGATACACCCCATAGTTTATCTTTGAGGATTAGAACACTTTGCTACCGACCCGGCGGAGACCGAAGTGAAGCGAACAAATCAAAGTGAAATTTTCCAACAGAACAATATTATGAAACGACGCAAGCTAACCCATGTATCCGAACCGCGCAATGATTTGAATCATCACAGAGGACCTAGTCGAGGATCCTGCTGCGTATCTTCAATAGGTGTATCCGTTGGATTCGCGATCGCCAGTTTTGGGGTGCTCGCTCTCTCTGGTATTGCACGTGGTCAAGCGGTCTCTTTAGGAGATGCGAGGAATTTTGGTATTATTAGCTCGCAGGGAGTAACAAGCACAGGGTTCAGCGTCGTGAATGGCAATGTTGGTTTGAGTCCACTGACGACCATCACTGGTTTCAATTTTTCAACACCTTCTGGGCCCGGTCTTGTGAATGGGACAGTTTACTACAATGATGCCACGGCGATAAACGCACGTAATCATGCGATGACAGCATATAATTCACTTGCTGGCTTGGCCTATATCCCCGCAAATGATCTTACGGGACTGGATCTCGGTGGTATGACACTCGCCCCAGGCGTTTATCATTTTGATACTTCGGCGCAGCTGACAGGCGCACTTACGCTTGCAACAGGAGCCGATCCAAATGCAATTTATGTTTTCCAAATTGGAAGCACATTAACGACAGCTACAGACGCTTCTGTCATTGTAACGGGTGCAGGTTCTGGTCTTACTCCTAATATATTCTGGCAAGTTGGTAGTTCTGCTACGCTCAATACAGGAACTGCATTTACAGGGAACATTCTTGCGCTTGCGAGTGTGAGCTTTTTAACCAATACTCAATTCACGAACGGTAGAGCGATGGCATTAAACGGTGCTGTCACATTGGATAGTAATACCCTTACTTCGCCCGTGCAGATACTCGCTGCGCCGGGTCGATTTTGGAACGGGGCCAATAGTAATCTTTGGTCTGAAGTTAATTGGTCAACCACAGTAGCGGGTCTTGATCAAGTCGCCCTTGGGTCAGACGTTGATGCGGTATTCTCAGTAAATCCTGCACCGATCAATCAAGATACAATCCTTGATTCTGATGTAACTATTTCCAGTTTGACCGTGAACGATACGGCCGAAGTCACGATTGGCAACCCTATTGGATTAACGAATAAGCTTGCCATCTCGGCGACGGGACTCGTCACGGGTATCAACATTAACGATGGCGCAGGTTTGATCACGATTGATAGCAATCTTGAGTTGGGATATCTCTCTCAAATCGTTACAGTTGATAATGAGGCCGGACTTGTGATCAATGGAATTATCAGTGGTACGAATGGTCTAACGAAATCGGGAGCGGGTATTTTGACTCTGACGGGTGCGGAGATCTATACCGGTGCAACAATTGTTTCAGAAGGAACGCTACAACTGGGCGATGGCATGAAAACTGGAGCCTCAATTGCATTATCAGATTCCGTATTCGTTGCTGGAGATGGCGTGCTAGCCCTCAATCTTGCAGGCGGCGAAACCTTCACGAACAGCGTTACCAACAACGGAGAAATTCAATGGATCGCTGATGTAAAAAACACACAATCATCAGATAGTGTATTTAGTGGCACTGGAATAATGTTAGTGAAAGCACCTGGAACTACAGTATTATTAGGAGCCAACACTTTTTCCGGAGGAACCATGATTGGAACGACGAATCCAGTGGATGCCACCGGCGAAATCTTTATCGGAAATCCTCTGGCCTTCGGAACCGGTGTTTTGACCATCAACAACGGCAGCATCGACACAGTGAATTCCGAATCCTTCGAAATCGAAGTTGGTGGATACGAGCAAACGGGTGGTGAAATCAGGATGCATCTCGGGGGCACAGCGCCGGGAACATACACGCGTTATGATGTGGAAGGTGACGTAATTCTCGATGGCGGAGCGGTGTATGTTTACACCGAGACCAGTGGCTATATCCCACAAGGTGGTGACCAACAGAATATCATTCACTCCGGCACGGAAGTGAATGGCCAGTTTGCTTCAAACTCGCCTGATTCGCTATTCTACAATCCGGATTTGGATCAGTTCATCTCCTACCGTCAAGGTAGCACATTGCTATACCCAACCATCACATATGATCCGAACGACGTATTTGTAACTTGGGTTCAGGACGCGTTTGCTTCGCTTATCGATCTGACTCCCAATCAAACCGCAGTTGCAAATTCCATCGATGCAGGCGATGCACCATCTCATGTGGTCGATTATCTCAATACACAGAATATCACTCTTTTGCCAGGGATTTATGATCTCATTGCACCGGATGAACTGACTGCCATTTACCAAATGGGGTTCACGAGTTCTGAAATTCAGAATACGAACATCAAACGTCACCTTGAAAGAGTGCGCCAAGGTTCATCCACTCAGACTCAATACACGCAAACATTGACCGACAGCAAAGGCGGTATGGTTCAACAGGAAACGATGATGATGAGTGATTCGAAACGTTGGACGGCCTTTTTTGAAGGAACTGATGGATCAGTCAGCATTGAAGGTGACTATAATTCAAGCGGTTACGACTTCGATATCCGGGGTGCCAATCTCGGTGCGGATTATCGCGTCAGTGATCGTCTCAGCGTCGGTATCATGGGTTCTTATGCGGACTCCAATGCCAGCCTTATCAATGGCGGATCGATTGAAGCCGAAAGCTTCAATGGCGCTATCTACGCGACCTGCTACGACGAGGCATTCTATGTGGATGCGCTTCTTGGTTCAGGTTATCATTCGTATGATACAAGACGCGACGGTCTGTTGGGTGTCACAGAAGGCAGCACCAACGCATGGGAAATTGATGCGATTCTTAACACCGGTTACGACATCAAAATGGGCAGCTGGACTTGCGGCCCAACGGCATCGGTCGCTTACACACGCATGATGCTCGATGGCTTTACGGAAACAGGTTCACTGGCACCATTGGATTTTCCATCCCAACATCAGGATTCGTTTCGCACGGAGATAGGTGGAAAAATCGCCTACAATGCAGACTTCAACGGCATGAGAATCATACCACAGGTGAGACTCGCATGGCAGCATGAATTCATCGATAGCAAGCAAGCCATGGAATCGAGCTTTGTCGGTGGCACCGGTTCAACCTTCATTGTGCACGGCCCCGACATGGATAGGGATCGCGCGGTGTTGAGTGCGGGATTGACCGTTCAGATCATGCCAACGGTCAGCGTTTATGGATTCTATGACGGCCATGTCGGAAGCTCGGATTACAAATCCAACCAAGTCACCGTAGGGGTTAAAATTGACTTTTAACATAGATTTAATGTTGCTTAATCCGTTCAACACCCCGCTACCGCGCGAAAATCTGGTTCAAAGGCCATGTGCCTCAGGAGGGTGAGGAGCGGCAGCGTACCGTCGAATCCATCAACTTCTCCGGACAATAAGCGTCGTGTTGGGAATCATCCGTAACCAGGGAGAGTGGATCTTCGAAATCGTGGAAATCAAGGTCGGGTTCACGGGGCCGGAGTTTCATCTCGGCTTGTGGCGAGGTGTTTGTTCCACGCCTTCATGGATCGCGATAGGTTCTCTTGGGGATCGGTTTTAATGTTATAACATTGCAGTCCGACCGGGCCTCGGAATCCGATTTCGCGCAGTTGCCGCAACAGGGCGGTCTGGTCGAATGACCCTTCGTCGAGCGGGCGGATCAAGGTATTCCAATCGATTCCGTCCCGATCCGCGCCGCAGGTGCTGATGCTCCACATCAACGGTTTGGCCGCCTTGAGGGTCGCCGCAAGATTGTCTGTTGGCTGGACTTTGAGGAAATGGCATAGATTGAAGATGATTCCGACGTTGTCGAGGCCCGTGGCTTTGGCGATTTGCAGGGCGTGATCGACGCGCTCGATGTGGAAGTTGGCATGA
>JBILPN010000168.1:0-7148 GCA_044373865.1 Luteolibacter sp.
GATCGAGGCGGGGCTCATCGGTGAGGTGAAGGAGGTATATTACTGGACGAACCGGCCGATCTGGCCGCAAGGCACCGGGATCGCTCTGCCGTCGGGACCCGTTCCGGAAACGTTGAATTGGGATCTGTGGCAGGGCACGGTCTCGACCGACCGGCCCTACAGCCCGGCAATTCACCCGTTCAAGTGGCGAGGTTTCTGGGATTACGGTTGCGGCGCATTGGGTGACATCGGCTGCCACTGCATGAATTCCGCCTTCTGGGCCCTCGACCTCAAAGGCGACTTCGTGGTGGAATCCAGCAAGGTCTCGGAGTTTGACGACACGTTTGCACCAAAACGCAGCACCCTCACCTATCACTTCCCCGCCAAGAATGGCCGCGCCCCAGTCCGGGTGCTGTGGCAGGATGGAGTGGCGGATCCTAACACGGACAAGGATTTCGTGCGTCCGCCGGGACTGCCCGCCGAACTCAAGCTTAACCCTGAGTTTGGCCAGGTTTTTGTGGGCTCGGAAGGGATCATCTTTTTCAACGATGCGTATTGCGGAACCGCGCCAGTGCTTTTCCCCGAATCCTTGCGGGAGAAGGCGAGAACCATCCCGAAGGTTTATGCGAGGGTCAAAGGTGGGCCAACTCAGGAGCTCTGTCGTGCCGTCCGCGGTGAGGGAGCCAAACCGATTTCCAATTTCGAGGATCATGCCGGGCCGCTAACGGAAATGGTGTTGGCGGGCAATCTTGCCGTGCGCCTCGGGAAAAAAATCGATTGGGACTCCGCCAGACTCGACGCCCGCGGCCTGCCAGAGGTGGAGGCCATGCTCAAACGCAAGTATCGCACGGGTTGGGAGCCGACTCTCGATTGATTCGTCATGCACGATCTTGCTCATTCCAGACTGGTCAAGTCGTTCGCGGATTCACAAAGTCCGTGCATGTCGATTTCAAATGGTGGCACCAAACTGCGGGATATCGCTGAACTGCTTGGCTGTTCACTGGCCACGGTATCGAATGCGATCAATGGTCGTGGCCGGATGAGTGTGGAGATGCGGCAGCAAATTCTCGATAAATGCACGGAGTTGAATTTTGTCCCGAATTCGGCGGGCCGCAGCTTGCGTCTGCAACGAACCGATGCTGTGGGCGTGATCTATGCCCCGTCGTTCGCCGAGCTGTTCGGGAACGTCTTCTACGCCCGGATCATGGAAGGTCTCGCAGATACTTTTGGAGAGGCTGGGCTTGATCTGATCCTCGGGAATCGGAGGGACTCCGACGGAATGCCCTCGGTTGTGAGGCAGGGGAAGGTCGATGCACTCGTCGTGCTGGCCGGCGTCTTCACTACGGCAGAAATTGAGGTTCTTCGCCACTGCCCGGTGCCGCTCTGCATCGTGGACGGCTATGTCCGTTCGTTCGATGCCGACTCGCTGACCAGCGATGGTTTCGGCGGTGGACAGCAGGTGGCCGAGCACTTTTATCAGAACGGCCATCGCAGCGTCGCGATGATCGCCTACCGCAGCTCGCTCTACAACATCGAGCAGCGGATCGCAGGCTTCTTCTCTGGCTTGCGATCCTGCGGGATGGATGTTAGCGAGGCGGATTCCCTCATCCGGGTGGACAACGACGAAGAGGCGGCTCGGGAACTTCTCGCCCGACTCGACTCCGCAGAGCCGCCTAGCGCGGTCTTTGCGGTGAACGATACCATGGCTCTACATCTCATGGATGCCCTGCAAAAGGCGGGCCGAAGTGTGCCGGACGATGTTTCGGTTGTCGGTTTTGACGACGACCCCATGGCGGCTCGCAGTCGGCCAGCATTGACCACAGTCAGTCTCAAAAAGCGCGATATCGGCGCAGTTAGCGCCCGTCTCATCCTTGACCGCCTCGCGCATCCTAAAAAGCCCGTCGTCCACCAGGTGCAGCCGACACGCCTGATCGTCCGCGAATCCGTCGACAAACGTTGACCATTGACCTCACTTAGAAGTTGTTAATTCATTTGCAAAAACGTTTTTTCACGGCGATACGCATCTGCTGCGGTATGCCACGGAAAGATCAAAATCTCCAAAACCGAACCATTCTGGCATGAGACGTTTTCATTCCATATACCCATCGCTTGCGGTTTGTCTGCTAGTTTTGCTAGTGGTATGGCAGTCGCAGAAGCGCGCCGCATCTGGCTCTGACGGCGCGTCTCAAGCGGCGGCCCGGGCATTGCCAGTGCGAAGTGAGTCTGGCAAACAGCGATTGGAATCCCAGCTGCCAGTTGCAGGGCGTGGATTGCAGCAGGTACCTGCTGGCATTTCCGATTTAAAGCTACCAAAGCCGGGGGAGCTTCGTTGGAAGGAACCGGTGTCGGAATTGGTATTTGAAGAGTTCCGCCGTTGGACTGAGGGGCTGCCCGCCGCAAGACAAGGCGCGAGTTTGCAACGAGGCATGCGGCTGGCGAAACAGCGCCGTTCTGAGTTGCTGCGCTTGATTGAAAAGAATCCGCAACGCGCCCTAGAGCTCGCGGTGCCACATTCCGTGCGTCAGCAGTTGCCGAACGAGATCGTGGCCTTGCTAGAGGAGCGGGTGGACGCGCAGGGTGACCTGCTGGTGCAGTCAACGACCTTGGAGAACAACCGCGGCTGCATGATGACACGCGCTGCAACTCTGCAAGACGGCAAGGTTTTTGACGTCCATACCTACGGCCGCCGCAGTGCCATGCCGACCCGCGACAACATCGCGATTCACGGCGTGGCGCTTGATGGAAAGCTGGCGCTATCAGAATTTCCCGGCCGCGTGCTGGAGCCTTCGGAGGTCGCCGCCCGGGTAGAGCTCGGACAAGCAGTGGGCGAATCGCAGGAGCCAACCGACGCAGCAGACGGACTGGTGATCGCATTCGGCGACGACCTAATGATTCGCTACCCCGACGAAACCCAAGCCGTCGCGGCCTTGCTGTTGGCCGAAGGCGAAGAGCAGTCCGGAGCCACTGCGACAGAGGCCGCAGATTTGGATGGTGTGATCGCGGCCAGCCCATGGACCGAGGGTCAGAAGACTCTGCTGATCATCCGTGTGGATTTTCCGGACGCTCAGGGGCAGGTGGTGAGTGATGCCACGCTTGGGCAACTTATCGCGGATATGAACGGTGTTTACACGGACATGTCCTCTGGCAAGGCCTCCTTTGCGTTGCTTGGCCAAGGTTCCCAGATCACACCCACGGTGCGGATGCCAAAAAATTCATCGAATTACGGCAGCTGGACCTCGCTGAGCAAAGTGTTGGACGACGCCCGCGTCGCGGCAAGCGCGGCGGGTTATAACTATCAGAATTTCACGCACGAAGTGGTCGTCACGGGTGCCGTTCCCTTGGTCGCAGGCACGGCCGGGGTGGCGAGGGTGGGCGCGCGCGGAGCCTGGTTGCATAACTCGCAGTGGAATCTCAAAACTTGCGCCCATGAGGTGGGACATAATTTTGGCCTGCCGCATTCCGGTGCCTGGGACACGGATGACGGCAGTGTCATCGGTGCGGGCAAGGCGTGGGATTATGGGAATGTCTTCGATTTCATGGGGGTGGGCCCTTCGCCGCATTCCAGTCGGCATTTTGGTGCCAGTGTGAAGCAGTTTCTTGACTGGATGCCCGTCTCGGACGTGGTAAAGATTACAAGCAATGGCACCACCACCACGCGCATCCGCGCCATGGACAAGGTGCAGGCGGATGGAAATAAACGGGCGCTCGTCGTGGACCGGCCCGGTAGCTCGGATGATTACTGGATTGAACATCGTCAACTCTATGGGACGAACCATGGCATGCGAGACGGCGTGCTGGTGAATTGGGCGAGTATCAACGGTGGCTATCAGCAGCCACTTCTGCTAGATATGAAGCCGGAAACTTTTGAAAAAACCGATGCCGTCCTGCCGCTTGGCAAGACCTTCTCCGATGCCGCAGCTGCGATTCACGTGACTCCAGTGGCCCGCGGCACAGACCCGGATGGTGTCAACTGGATCGACGTTACGGTGAGCCGTGGCAGCGTCGCCGGCAATCTCAAGCCAGTGGCTAGCCTCAGCGCGACAAACGCCAACCCGGCGCTCAACGCTAGCGTCACCTTCACCTGCACCGCCAGCGATCCGAATGGCGACGCTCTCGCCTACTTCTGGGATTGGGGCAATGGAACGACGACGGCTAACAATAGCCCCACCGCCAGCAAGAGCTGGAGCACGAGTGGTGTCTATGTCGTGCAATGCACGGTTTCTGACATGAAGGGCCTCACCACCACGGCTGACTATGTGATCCAAGTGGGGGCGACAGGAACCTTCTTCATCGAGGGCATGGTTAGGACGCCTTTGGGCACTCCATTGCAAGGGGTGGTGGTGACGGCTTCCCCCGCAGGGCTGAAGGCCACCTCGGATGCATCCGGACGCTACATCATCACCGGCCTAGCAGCGGGCACTTACACACTCATCTCCACGTCAGGCACGCCGGATGGCTTCACCAATCCGGTCACGGTCGGGCCGAGTCTCCAGAAAAGGAATTTCGTGCGTCCGTCCTATCCTTTGACATGGGATGCGGATTCAGCCCTAGCCGGTGCTCAAGACGGGGGCGGCACCTGGGCAAATAGCACCGGAAACTGGCAAAATGATGCGACAAGTGCGAACAACCGGGCCTGGGTTAATGCAAGCATGGATGCCGCCACGTTCGGCGCGGGCGCGGATGGCAGCTATGCGGTGACCCTTTCGGGGGCGGTGCAGGCCGGTGGCGGAATTAGCTTCGCCAACAGTGGCTACACACTTTCGGGAACTGCACTTTTGCTTCACGACGGCACAAACAATACCTCTGTCACGGTGGTAGCAGGTAAATCCGCGACCCTCAATTCCGCCATTACCTATCAAAATAACAAGCCGGCCGCCATCACGGTGAACTCGGGAGCGGTCTTGAATCTCGGTGGCGGCGCTAGCAATTCGCAATACAACTTCAGCGGTGTCGGCACGGTCAATATGACTGCTGGGGCATACCATGCCAACGTCGGAAGCATGGCTATCGCCAGCTTCAATCAGAGCGGGGGGACCTTCACCATCACGCCTGGCAACAATGTCGGTTACAATGTTTCCAGCAACAGCCGCAGCGTGAATTTCGCCCTCTCCGGCGGCACCTTGACGGTGAACGGGAATGCCTCGACCGCGACGGTCAACAACGCCTACCTCGGCATCGGAAACGGGACTGCAATATCGCACACATCCACCATGACCGTGAAAAGCGGGGCCACGGTGGATATCGGCACCACCTCTAGCCGTTCCGGCGAGCTTCGCATTGGCAACACACCAGAATCCAACGGCACGCTCGATGTGCAGGGCGGAGTTGTCACCATCGGAACCGGAAATCCCGCAAACAAGATTTACTTTTTCAAGGCGGGCACGATCGATGCGCCCTACCTCGCGAGCATGACCCAGTCTGGCGGCACGGTGACCACCAACGGCATCCAGTTCGGCGGCGATTCTGGTAGCCATGATCCTGCTTCATCCGCTGTCTTGCAGCTCAGCGGCGGTGGCCTCTATATCGGTGCCCAAGGCATCACTCGCGGCAGCGCCGCCGCCGACCTTGCCGTTGAGATCCAACTTCAAGGGGGCACGCTGGGTGCAAGCCAGAATTGGAGTTCCTCACTCAACATGCAACTCGGCACGGGTTTGACCTTGCAGGCGGAGGACAGTGTTGGCGTCGCGCGCAATATCACGCTAACTGGCAACCTTTCTGACGACGGCGAGCTTAGCGGTTCCCTAACTAAAACAGGTTTGGGTCTGCTGACTCTTGGTGGCGCGAACACCTTTACCGGCGGAGTCACCATCAAAAATGGCACGCTGGAAAGCCGGGCCACGACCAACACACTTGGCTCGGGCACGGTCACCATGGGCGGCAGCGGATCCAGCGGGGCCACTTTCATTACGGGACAAAACAACTCGAATTCATTCGTCATCAATGCACCTAACAGTGGTGACATTGTCATTGGCACAAACAGCGGCGGATCGGGCTTCACAATGTCGGGTGGAATCACCTTGAATGGAAATTTGACGCTTCAAACCTTCAACAACACCATCAGTGGCAGCATCAAGTCCAGCGGTGGTTTCACCGGCGGCATCACCGGCACCGGCAACCTGCTGCTCAACAATCTGGGGCTCGCCGCCAACACTCTTTTCATCACCGCCAATGCGGTCAATCACACCGGCACTATCACCCTGCAAGGCACCGCCACCGGCGACACCACGATCAGCGCCCCTATCGGCGCGAACGTCACCGACGTCACCCAGAACAGCGCGACCTCCACTCTGGTAATCTCGGGAAACAACGCTTACTGCGGTGCCACCACCATCAGCGCGGGCACGCTGCGGCTCGGCGCCGCCAATGTGATCCCCGATGGCAGCGGCAAGGGCGATGTCGCGGTCACCGGCACACTTGATCTCAATGGATTTTCCGAAACCATCAATGGCCTCACCGGTGCCGGCACCGTGAACAACACGGCGGTCTCCACTCCGGCGACTTTGACGGTCACCACCAGTTCCGTCTTCCATGGAATCCTGCAAAACACCGGCGCGGCGTTGGCCTTGGTGAAGGCTGGCAACTCGGATTTCACGCTGGCCGGTAACAACACCTACAACGGCGGCACCACGATCAACGCGGGCAGGCTCTTCATCTCCAGTGCCGGCGCGCTCAGCCGCAACGGACCCTTGCAGATCAACCACGGCGGAGGCTTGCACCTGATTGCCGATGGCACGCCCGCTTATAACCAGAGCATCACTCTTGCCTCAGGCGGCAGACTGGCGATGCGCAAGGCGGCCACTCTCACCAATGTCAGCCTGCCGACATCCGGCTCTGTGGTTTTCAATAGCGACGACCAGAACACGGTTGAATTCAGTCTCAATGGCAATATCTCTCTGAATGACGAACTCACTGTTCAAGTCGGTGGCGGCGGGGGCAGCCCGGGCGCGGTCACGCTCGCGGGTGCGATCAGCGGCAGCGGCGGACTCGACAAAACCCAGGTCGGGACACTGGTTCTAACTGGTTTCAACAGCTATGCGGGTGCGACCAAAATATCCGAGGGGATGCTGGCACTTGACGGAGGCAGCACGGCTTCTCCCATCACCGTGCTTTCCGGAGCGAAACTCGGATTCACCCTTGGATCGTCCGTCACCTCGACCGCCACGCTCACT
>JBILPN010000169.1:0-7147 GCA_044373865.1 Luteolibacter sp.
TTGATGTGAGCGGTGTTATCCTGACGGTGGCCTAGGAATTCGATAAGCTTGGAATCCCTCAACTTAATCTCCAGGCGAAGCACCGAGCCAGGACTCTTCATCTCTAAATTCGTGTTCCCTGGCTCTTTTTTGAGCTTTTTGAGAGTTTCTTTCATTTTGAGGTCGCGGCGATACAAGCAGATGGTGAGCTTGGAGCGGCTTTTGCCGATGGTTATGGTTTCGCCGTCGTAGCGGATTCCTTTCGAAATCCTGGGATACTTCGTATTAGAAAGGGCTGCCCACTTGCTGCCGTCTTGGTCGTGAAAGTTCAAAGGGATCTCGATGGAGGACCAGTAAGATGAGTTTGTTCCGGGTCCTTTTGTTCCGGGGATCAGTTTCCAAGCTTCCGAAGGATCAAATAGGAGTGGAGCAATTTGACTTCTGAGAATGGCCAAGGATCGAGTAAAATCCCAGATTTCAATGGTGCGACCGGTATGTCCGTAGAGAATTCCCACCGGGTTGAACTCAATGGATTGTAAAGTCCAGCCCGTACCTTTTTTGTGGCAGATCAGTGTGATGCCACTGTAGCTCATGAGGTTGATTCTCACGCTTTGCTTGTAGCCGGAGTCGTATTTGGTAGATTTGCCGTTGATGGCATACCATTCGTGGCCAGCTTCCTTAAATGAATTTTCGGCAGTGGTATCATCACCAAAGAACAGTTGATTCAGGGCAAGCTCTGTATTGATCTTGCAGCGGTCTAGGGGGACGGGGAACGCAAGGCGAATCCGGCCGGATTTAAGAGGGGTGGTTTTCAAATATGATACTTGTTTGCGTTTGTTAATGTCCAGCAGTCCCATTGGCAGGAATCCGAGGGATTGAGTTGCCGTGGGTATTGTGCTGAATGGGGTGATGAAAGATTGGTAGTAGATCGGAAGATTTGGGCAAGGGGTTTTTAAGGAGCCTGGCAACAAGGGGCATCGCAGAAAAAATACACCCGCATTTGAAACTTATGCTGGTACTCTGCCCGATGCGCGGTAGAATTTGCGTATCCCTCAACCCTCATCCCTCATTTATTATCCCTATGACATCTCAAGAAAACCAGGACCTTCACACGTTTCTCATTTCATTCGGAGCTGCCGAGCTTGGCGAAGGCGACCTTGCAACAGGTGCCAACCTCCTTGCTGCGATGGCATGCTCGATCGCCAACATCCAGCGGCCGGGAAGTGGCTACGTCGATAAATCCGGCACCACCTATCTCGTGGGAAGCAGCCTGATAATTTCCGGATCCCACAGCTCAAGCCTTGTTAACGAAAAAATCATCCAGCCCATGGGGCTCAAGCAGTCTTCGCTCGCCAGTCACATCAGCTATTCGGCGCAGGAAATCGCGGAAGCCCGGCGCAACGAGGCTAAAGTATCGAAAGGACGTGACCCGTTCATGGCTGCTGTCGGAGTCAAGCTCTCGTTGCAATCCCTCTACGGTCCACAGATGGCGGTGGTGGATCACTCCAGTGAGATGGCCGCGCTGCTGGAAACCGAAGCGCCCAAAGGCCTGGGCGCTCTGGCGAGAAGCAGCCATGTGTTCATCTCAGGCAACTCCCCCGGGGAGGTGCAAGAGATGCTGCTGCGCAGCCACCTCAAGCGCCCGGTGGTGCATGTCGGTATCGACGACGTCACAAGCTTTGAGAATTACAGGAATGTTTGCCTAGACGTCATCGACGGACGGGGCAGCTCGATCCAAGGCATGGTGTTCATCACCGACCCCTGCCAGGTTTTGTCCAAGGTCACACAAGTGGATGGTGCTGTCGCTGGATTGGTGCAGCGGATGATGTGGCTGGTGGATGGAAATGCTGGCCCCCTTCCAGCTGACCACGAGTTCGACAAGCCTCCGGTCGTGATCGATGCCCTGTTCATTCGTTATCGCAGGGTGATGTCTTATGCTTGGGGTAAGCGGCTTACGACCGACAGTCCCAAGACCTTAACGACGGAAGTCGACTTTTCAGAAATGCAAACTGAGTGGATGAAATTTCTCAAGGGGCACGAACCCTCGCACCCTGGACTGAGCGGTGCCGCGCGGACCTTTCTCGTCTCTTTGTGCTTCGGCTTCTCACAGTTGGAAAACGAGTTTAAATTCCCTGAAGGTTACCGCAAATTTTTTGGATACAACTGCATGGCCCTCGCCAAGTTCCTCGTCCTCCGGATGATCAACGCCCGGTCCGCGATGTTGGCAGATGGTGAAGTTACCCGGCGGCAGCATGTTCAAATGCGAGTCCTCGGCAAGCTCACGCAGAAGCCCTTTGTGGAGCGCGACATCTATCGTCATCTGAACCTGACAGCAAGCGCCTGCAGGGAAACGCTCATCGAACTTGAGCAGGCTGGGAAGGTGGTCCGTGACGGCCACTTGTGGGCTGCCGTCGGATCCCCGGACAAAGTGGGTTTGCCCCCGCTCACTTTGGAGGCGTGATATGGAGACTTCAGAAGGTGTGCTAGGCTTGGCGAGATTCCTGCATCACAGCTCAGAGGATCGAGCCACCCGCACGATGACTGCGGCGATGTATGTTCTGGCCCACTGGCAACTGGCGGGCAGATCGCTGACGCGTCTGGTGCCCTCGGTGCTCTTGGTTAGCGCGGGAGCGGAGCTAGATGAGATTGACCGCTTGGTGAAAGAATGGTCCGTCGACATTGGCTGCAAGATCGACCCAAGCGCCTCGGGCACCAGATTGCCCTTCTTTGGGAATTTCGAGGAAGCTCGCGAAACCATGCTTTTGATGATACACAAGCTCCAAGAGTTGAGATCTCCGAATGAGGCCGCCATCGAATCCTTTAGAAGTCGGTTCCAGGCAGCCAAGGAACTTCGCTTTGGTTACGGGCGTATCGGATACTACAGCAAGGTTTGGGACGAGGATTTGGGCTGGATGACCGATACTACCCACGATCTCGTTCTTCGGCTCGATCACCCGGAGGATCATTCGGGGTTTCGAAAGGACGTATTTGAGACGCCTGGCAAACTTTTGATCCCCCTTGGAGCCGGAGAAGCCCGAAAAAACCTTTGCAAGACGTTGAGCGTTACAGGGTCGCTCCAACCCGCTCAATGGGATTCGCAGCTCACAGAGGGCATCCTGCGACTCGGGCTGCCCACGGTGTTTTTGCCTCACTTGGCAAAAGATTTACGGAAAGAAGGCACCGACTTCGAAATGATAATTAGGACTCTGCAATTTGTGAACCGCCGGGCTAAATTCATGCCCGTTTTCCCGGCGGTGAGCATTTCGAAAGAATATCCTTTCGGGGTTTACGAGCAGCTCTTGAGAAAGCGATTGAGAAACCTGCCAGCAGCCTACGAATATTCGATGCTCACCCTAGCCCACGAATTGAGCGTAGTCTGCGCGCTGATTGTAGAGAACATGACCCCGCTCGGTTGTCGACTGGATGCCCAGAGTGCTCTCTGGACAGACCTTTATGCGATGGCATTCCGGGGAATTGTCATTGGCACCTACAGCTTGGCCTACCACGGGCATGGCCTCGACACCGATCGTCCTCACAAAGAGGTGTTAAAGCTTTTGACTCACCTGCGAAGCCACGGCCCGATGAGCCTCCGAGATTTCCTACGGAAGTTCCAAACTTTCGATGCCGCCTCCCGGGATCGGCTCCTTGAGTTGCTGGTGGCGGAGGGCGTCATCCGCATCGACGCAAAGCAAATCTCCGCCGTGCCACTTGCGGAGTTTGTCCAAGAGCTCCACGACCGCGACATGTTCGTTGAGCCCCCGTTCCTTTGCCCGGTGATCTTGAAGATGTAGCCCTTGAGGGCTTGCTGAAAAGGCGCTTGAGAGCCTAGGCGATGCCGTGGTCTGGAAATCCCGCTGTCATGGCTGATCTGCATGGGGCGATTGTCGTAAAATCAAGGATTTTAAGCCCTTGGTGGGCTGTGTCCTTGAAAATTGTCATGAGGAAAACCGGCCGAATCGAGATGTTAAAAAAAACGGCGACTGACATACTGACAATGCAGCTTTCTTTTGACAGCTCTGCTGCCAAGGCTTGACTGTCGGGCACGGGAATAGGAGCAGAAATTTTGAGCCAGTCCGCTCCTGTTGTCCTCCTCAATCCCGGCTTGCGCTGGAGCGTCTGTCCCTGTGGAACCGTCCAGCTTCTTGGTTTGAATGTTCGATCAAGCAGACGACGTCGGAACCTTGCCCAATCAGCCAGCGCCAATCAGCTCCTCCAGCAAAGGCGGTCGATGTCTTGATGGGCCTGATATCGCTCGAGGTCATGAAGCATGATCACCCGTTCGCCGACGCGGCTTAGCCTGAACCAACGTCAACGGAAACCACGTCACCAAGCCCCACAAGCCCCACAAGCCCGCCGCTGGCGTGGCGACCTACCGGACCCGATGAACTGTGCGGCCCAGCGGCCACCGTCGCCCGCCGACTCGTCGCCAAGGTGCAAAAACTCCACGATGATCCAAGCGTCCCGGTGAAGATCCTGCTCTACGGCCCGCCCGGTGTTGGCAAGATCAGCATCGCGGACATGCTGGCCGCCGCGCTGTCCGGCAGTCGATTCGCAGTCGAGGAATTCAACGGCAAGCTTGTCACCGTCGAAACCGTGAAACAATGGATGGCCGGCCTCGGAGCCTTCTCGCTTTTCGGAGTCTATTCGGTAAAAATCATCAACGAGATGGACCGCTGCACGCGGGACGCACAGGACCTACTCCTGAGCTACCTCGACCGCATGCCCCCGGGGCGCGCCATCATCGGCACGAGCAACCTGCAACTCGACCTGCTCACGGAGCGGTTCCAGACGCGCTTCCAGTCGATCAAGCTGGCCGCCCCATCCACCGAGGACGTTGCCACCATGCTCTGCCGCCACTGGTCGGTCGATGAAGCGATCTCACTGCGGATCGCGGTGGGCGCTCTGGTGGATGCGTCCGGGCCGCGCTCGCCGATCTGGAATCCTGGCTGGATGCGGGGGGCTGTCATGAAGCGACGCTCCATTGATTCGGCGCGACCGATCATCCTGCTCGATCTCAACTACACACTGGTGGCCAACAATTCAGCACGCGGCACCGCTCCCGAGCGTATGGAGAAACGGTTGGCTCATGAACAATACCGTCAGGGTTCGTTGAGTTGGTGCGACCGCACACCGTCATCTTGATGACTGCCCGCCTGCAAACCTGGACGATCAAAACGCTCGACCGCATCGAGGATCAAACCGGTTGGCGACCTCAGGATGCGTGCTTTGCGCCACGAGGCTGGTGGAACCCTCCGGCGTTCAAGGAGCCCTGCTCAAGAAGGACGTATTTCCAATTCATGGCGAGTATGCCCGCTACATCGCCATCGAGAGCAAGCCGCGGTCCCGGAAAATATATGCGCGCCACGAGATCTCATGTTTCTGGGTGACCCAAGAGGGCCATTCCCTGACCAACGGAACTCATATCGTCAAACGGCATCTGCCATAGCCGACGAAGTGTGATGGTGACAAGTGACGGCCCGCAGGCTTCATCTCCCCGTGTGGCAACGACTCTGACGCAGTTGCTATTTTGTGATCGGCAATGCATCTATCGTGCCGAACTCGCTCCCTTTCTCGCGGACTTGCCTCAATGTGAAATTGATCTGGCCAAGTGTGGCGTTGCCGTTGGGGGCGGGCATTACTTTTGGCACAAGGGAGGCAGAAATCATTTTTGCAAGGGGTCGAACCTGCGCCCAATCAACATCCTTGTCTATCAATCGCGGAGTGATCTCCTTGACCATTTGAGGGCATCATGAATACATTTCGCCAGGCGCTAATCGCGGAATTGTGTGGCTCCGCTTTCGGAATCAATTCGCTTGCCCGTCGGTTTCATCCTGCAGGTTCAACTCAGTCATACTAGCAATTAAACGGGATGACTGGGGGAATTTTTCTTTCCGTTAAATCGTTAAAATCTCAGCGGGCTGGCTGATGGACACTCGATAAGAGAACCTTGTCTCTCTTGCAAGCTCGCAATGCTCTTCCGCGCTCGGACGTGCCGGTGGAGCCGACGAGGAGCGTAGCGACGAGGCGGCGGAACCGGCACGTCCGAGCGCGGTGGCCAGATCCCCCAACTCCTTGTGCCCCCGGACTCGCCTGAAGCCTTCTTGGGCCCGCAGCAGCGCCACTCCCATCCAGCGGGCTAACTGGTCGGTCTTCGGGTTCCAGCGACACACCTTGTCGATCATCCCTCGGGAATTGCGCATCACGTTCTCGATGTGGTTGGTGCTCAAAAACGTCACGTTGAGCGTCGCCGGCACGTTGAGCCGGTGGAACGACAGAATCCCGTCCTTGCGGCTCTCGAGACTCTCTGCAGCCGCTAGGTTCTTGCCCCTGACGAATTCCAGCAACTCCTCAAAAGCCTCTTCTCCCGCCTCCGCGCCCTGAACCCTGCGCAACCGGTTCATGCGCTCCACCACCTCTTTCTGGTGCTTCCAGGAAAGCTTCCCGCAGAGTCCGCGCTCAACATGCACCAGGCATTCCTGCTGCACCGCATCCGGCCAGAAATGCCTCACGGCCTTGGCAATCGCCTCACTTCCATCGCGGACTAACAGCAATCTTCGCACCGTCCCCGCCTGCAATCCCCGGGCATGCAATCTCGCGAACAAACCCTTCACCACCTCCGCGCTCTCGCTGCTGCCTTCCTCGAAATCTAGCAAGTGTTTATTGCCCTCGCTGTCGATGGCCAGAGCCACCACCACGCAACTGTCCTTGCCCGGAAAAACCCCGTCCACCATCATCGCCACCACGTCGATCTCCGAAAGATCCCGTCCCCGGAACTCATCCAGAAGCTCCTTGCTGCGGGCCTTCCAACCCTCGCAGACCGTGCTGGCGCTCACGCCTAGCATCTTGCCCACGCCGCTGCCCGAAGCCCCGTGGCAGATCGCGCCAAGCACCTCGTCGAACATCCCCTTGCGGCGTTTGACCTCGCTGTAGGATTTCAATTTCACCTCCCGTTCCATCCCGTTTGGAAGCATTTCGCGAACCCTGCGTTTCGAGATGCATTCCTTGCCCGAGGTGGTCCGGATGTTAACCATTTCGCTTCCAGCCCGCCGGTGAACACTCTCCGACGGGCGGTAGGTTTCGCCGCACAGCGCCGTCACCTCCTGCTCGAACATCGAAAGCAGGCCCTCGCGCACGATGCCGCGAAGCCGCTCTTGGAAAATCCCGTTAA
>JBILPN010000170.1:0-7144 GCA_044373865.1 Luteolibacter sp.
GTCAGCCTTACGTTGAACTTGGATTTGAGGCTAGCGATGTGATCGATGGCGATTTGTCAGCGGATGTGGTGGTGACTGGTGAGGTCAATTCCTTCGTTCCCGGCACGCAAAGGATCACTTACACGGTCGTGGATCGTTCTGGCAATCGAGCGAGTGCGGTGCGGAATGTGAAGGTTGTGGATGCGACGGCCCCGGTTTTCAAGGGTTCGAGTGAACTTGCCTTCAGCTCCCCTCCCGCCACCACGGATCTTTACAGAGGATTGCTGGTGGAGGACGCGGAGCAAGGCTCTCTTTCTCATCGGATCCAGCTGGTTTCCGGGACGGTGAATTGGGGGCAAGCGGGTCGCTATGTGCTTGAATTTCAAGTTTCTGACACCGCTGGAAACACAAGTCGCTTCACACGGACTGTCACCCTGAGCGACGACGCCACAAACTACCCGAGTTTTGCTTCATGGATTGCTGGAAGGGCACATGGCTTGGCATTCACATCGGCGGATTTGAGCGCCGGATCCGATCCCGATAATGACGGGCTGAGCAACCAACTGGAGTGGATGTCAGACACCGATCCATTCGATGCTTTTTCAAGGCTTGAAATGGATTTTTCCAGTGGTCCGGCAGGTCTTGCTTTTCAATGGTCGTGCAATCAGCGGATCAACTACTGGATTGATGCGAGCCAAGATCTTCAGAATTGGGTCCAATATTCGGACCATGTGAATACGGATCAGGGTGAGTATTTCGCCTTGGATGTTCCGCATTCCTCCGACGTGCCCAAGGCCTTCTACAGATTGTCGTGCAGACCGCGACAGAGGATCATGACGGAAGCTCCTTGAGCTTGGCGTCTTGCATTCGGTGCGGGTGGGTCAAGAACGGCCTTGCGGCTTGGGCTTGCAGCTGCTTCCATCCGCGCCCCGACCCGTTCAAATTTATGGCCAACAAAGATGTGACTGATCCCGCCCGCATGGAGAAAATTGTGTCGCTGTGCAAGCGGCGCGGCTTCATTTTTCAAGCTGGGGAAATTTATGGCGGCCTCAATGGCTGTTGGGATTACGGCCCGCTGGGAGCTGAGTTGAAGCGGAATTTGAAAGAGTATTGGTGGCGCAAGACCGTGCAGGAGCGCGATGATGTGCTCGGCATGGACGGCGCGATTTTGACGATGGAGCAGGTTCTGGTTTCTTCCGGCCACGTCGGAGGATTCAGCGACCCGATGTGCGATTGCCTACTTTCCCGCGCCCGTCTGCGCGCCGACCAGATCCCGCCACAAGATGGCACGGCCGTCTATTTTTCTGGCGCACAGCACCCGGCAAGCGGTTGGAGCGTGCAGCGGAACTTCGCGGTGCTTGTCGCCATCGGCAAGGACCCGCTGGAGTCTCACAAGACGGCGCGCAAGTTCTATGCCGAGCTCATGCCGGATAAGAAAATCTCGCCGAAGGAGCTCGAACTCACGGAAGATCGCCGCGAAGAAGTGACCGGCAGCACGGCATTCAATCCGGAAAATGGCTCGCTGTTGACCGAACCACGGCAGTTTAACTTGATGCTTCAAACGAATTTCGGAGCGACTGGCGACCAGATCGCTTACCTCCGCCCGGAGACCGCGCAGTCGATTTTCTGCCAGTATAAGAACGTGCTCGACTCGAACCGGGTGAAGCTCCCCTTCGGCATCGCGCAGTGTGGGAAGTCCTTCCGCAATGAGATCAATCCGCGCAACTTCACCTTCCGCTCGCGCGAGTTCGAGCAAATGGAAATCGAGTATTTCTGTCACCCGAACGATGGACTCCGGCTCACGGACGAGTGGTTGGAAGAGCGCTTGAAGTTCTACGGAGAAATCGGCATTCCTCGGGAAAAACTGCATATTCTGGATATTCCGGACGGTGAGCGCGCGTTTTACTCGCAGAAGACTTACGACATTGAATACGAGTTTCCCTTCGGCATTCAAGAGCTTGAGGGCGTGGCCTATCGGACAGATTACGATCTCGGAGTGCACGAGAAGGGCGCGGGTAAATCCTTGGTTTACTTCGATGAGGAGACCAAGGAGAAATTCCTTCCGCATGTGGTGGAGCCGTCCGCCGGTTGTGATCGCACGGTGCTGGCGCTCATTTGCGAGGCCTTCGAGGAGGAGACGCTAACGGATGACAAGGGCAAGGAGGACGTCCGCACGGTGCTTCGTTTCGTCCCGCGCATGGCTCCGATCAAGGTGGGGATTTTCCCGCTTCTTAAGAAAAATGAGGAGCAAGTCCGGATCTGCCGCGAAATTCAAAAATCCCTGCAATCGTGGATGAATGTCTTTTATGATGACAGCGGTGCGGTCGGCCGCCGTTACCGCCGCCAAGATGAGGTTGGCACGCCCTTCTGCATCACGGTGGACTTTGACACGCTCGGCGAGGAAAACCCTGAATTGAAGGGGACGGTGACGGTGCGTCATCGGGACTCGATGGAGCAAGAGCGCCTGCCAATCAGCGCTTTGCTCGCTTGGTTGCTGGAGCGCGTGCGGTGATGGGATTTTCCGGCGGCGGGATCACGGGGCTTGAGCGGCTTGGTGATTTCCCGCCTGCGGCCGCGTTCAGGGATTCCAGCATTTTGGCAAGGCGAGTGGCGGCATCTCCGGCGGGAAGCGTGGCGGAGAGGCGGTCGGCCCAGAGTGGGAATGCCAGCGGGCTGAGTTTTGCCGTTTCCACAAGATGGAGTGGGGCGGACTGGAGCCTGCGAATGACGGCGGTGAGGCGGGTGAGTTCGAGCTGTTTTTCAAGGATTTCCCGTTGGGATTGCAGGAGCAGCAGATTGCCAGCATCGTAGCGGTGCAGGACTTCGTAGAGGAGCGTGGCGCTGGACTGGAGTTCGCGGTGGGAGAGGTCTTTTTTTCCGGGCATGGGCTGGAGGATGAGGCCCGAGATGCGGGCGATTTCCCGGAACTGTCGGCGCGCGAGTTCCGCCGTATTCATGCAGGCGAGGAGGTCGTCCAGCAGTTCTTGCTCGGCGAGGGCGGCGCGGAGGATGTCCTCGTCAAGGACCAAGCCACGGCGCGCGGTGAGCGAGAATCCGTAGTCGTTTTGCGTGGTGTGAATGGATTCTCCCGAGCGGCGCGAAATGCGCAAGGCGGCGAGTGCGGCGAGCCCCTCGTGGACCAAGCGCCCGGCAAACGGATAGAAAAACAAGTGCTCGCCCTCGCGCGAGCGTGTGTGCTCGACAAGCAAGGATTGGTCATCCGGAAGGCGCGACCAGGCTTGCTGGATGGCGAGAATGGGCGCGACAGCCTCCATTTCCGGACTTGCTGGGCCGTGCCCGCGCAGGCGGCGGGCGATGGCGTGGGATAGCTCGGTGGAAAGCGGCATTTTGCTGCCTCCCCAAATTGCGATTTGGCCTTTTCCCGCGCGTGCGGCGGGTTTGACGGTGGCCGCACGCTGGTGAAGCCGCACGAGCGTGAGCTGCTTGCCCGCGAAGATGAAGGTGGAGCCGGGCTTGATTTTTGAAATGAAGGATTCGTCCACCGTGCCTAACGAATGTCCGTTAGCGAACTTCACCGAGACTGCGGGATCGCTGGAAATGGTGCCAATGCTCAGGCGGTGGCGAGCGACGAGCGCTTTGTCATCGACGATGTAGCGACCGGCTTCTAAGCGTGCTTTGTGGTAGCGTGGGTAGGCCGCGAGTGCGTCGCCGCCATTGGAAATGAAGCCGAGCGCCCATTGCCACTCCGCTTCCGTGAGGTCGGAGAAGGCATGGCTTGAGAGGATTTCCGCCCGCATTTCTGCGGCCTCGAAGGGGGTGCCGATGGCGCAGGTGACGAGGTGCTGGACGAGGAGGTCGAGTGGCTTGCGAAGGGGCGGGCGGCTCTCGATTTCCCGGGCGAGTGCGGCATCCCGGGCGGCGGCGAATTCGATGAGCTCGAGCGCATGGGTCGGCACGCCGATGATGCGTGAGACGCCGCCCGGTTGGTGGCCGGAGCGCCCGGCACGCTGGAGCAGGCGCGCGATGCCCTTGGGGGAGCCGATTTGAATCACTTGATCGACCGGGGAGAAATCCACGCCAAGGTCGAGTGAGGAGGTGGCGACGACGCATTTCAACGAGCCGTCGCGCAGGCCGTTTTCCGCGTGATCGCGCGCGGCGCGTTCGAGCGAGCCATGGTGCATGGCGATTTTTTCCGACCATGGGCGCTGGAGGCCGGCGAGCGATTGGTACCAAATTTCCGTTTGTGAGCGGGTGTTGGTGAAGAGGAGGGTGGTGTGCGCTTTTTCGATTTCCGCGGCGACTTGGCCGACGAGTTGGGTGCCGATGTGGCCAGACCATGGGAAACGCTCGATTTCGCGAGGGATGATCGTTTCGAGGAGCAAGGGTTTGTGGACATTGGCGGTGATTTCCACCGAGTTTTCAAAGCCGTCTCCGAGCAGGGATTGGCGTGCTTCGGTGAGATTTCCCAAGCTCGCTGAGAGCCCCCAAACGCGCAGGTCTGGGACGCAGCGGCGCAGGCGGGCGAGGCAGAGCTCGGTCTGGACGCCGCGTTTTGTGCCGAGGAGCTCGTGCCATTCATCGACGATCACGCAGCGCAAACCGGCGATTTTTTCGGGAAAATCCGCGTGAGTCAGCATCAGGGAGAGCGACTCTGGGGTGGTGACGAGCGTGTGCGGCAGTTTTTTCCGGAGGCGTGCGCGGAGTGCGGCGGGGGTGTCGCCGGTGCGCGCTTCCGCATCTGCACCGGGGAGGATGGCTTGGAGCGGTTCGCGGAGGGCGCGCAGCGTGTCGGCGGCAAGCGCACGGAGGGGAGTGAGCCAGAGGACTTGGCAACCGGTGTTGGGGGTGGCGGCGGTGGCGGCGAGTGGTCCAAGGTAAACCGCGAGCGTTTTGCCAAGGCCGGTGGGCGCGTGAAGCAGACCGGATTTGCCCGCGAGGTAGGCCTCCCAAGTCTGCCTCTGGAATTCGAATGGCTGCCAGTTTTTGGCGGCGAAAAAGGGCAGCAGCGCGGAGGATGGCATCGTGGAGAATCGGGCGCGGGTGCGAAATTTCAAGCGCCGGGTTCGGCAGGCGCACCCGGTTTTTTCGCGTGGAAAACCCGGGTTTTTTCGATGAATTCGCGGTCGGCCAGGCTGAGGCGTGCCAGCGCGACTTCGAAGGGTTTCTGGTTGACCAAAAGCCGCACTTTCCCACCTGCAACCACGCTTGGGTGGGCTGGCGGTGCTGTTGCCTGTGCGGCGTGGCCCTCGCGTGCGGGTTGGCTGACGACGAGGTCTTCAAAGGCGATCAATTTGCCGCGGATCGGCTGGCCTTCGCTGCTGGTCCACTCTCGCATGTCGCTGAGCACCAAGTAGGTGACTTGTCGGACTTTGGCTGGTGCGTCGCGCGGAATCACCTCGACAGCGCCGCCAAGCGCATCGCCGATCGGGCGGGTTTTGAAGCCGTTCGGGTGCGCAGGACTCACTTGGGCGGCTGCGGACACGCTGGCCAGCACTGCGAGAAAACCGCTGAGATGGGGATGCATGCGGGCAGCTTGCCTCAGAATCGTGGGTCTGCCAAGTCGCCAACGCAGTGCCATCTGGACGAAAAAAACGCCGCCTTCATGCGAGGGCGGCGCTTGGGGAATTTCGCGAAATCCTACCTCAGCGGACCACGCGTGCGCCGCCGCCGCCGATTTGTTTTTCAACCTCCTTGCGGGTCGCCATCGAGGTGTCACCCGGGGTGGTTGATGCCAGTGCGCCGTGGGCCGCGCCGTATTCAATCGCCTTTTGCGCGTCGTTGAACTCAAGGAATCCGAACTGCAAGCCGGAGGCGAAGCTGTCACCGCCGCCGACGCGATCAAGAATTTCAAGGCCAGGATACTTGCGGCTTTCATGGAATTTTCCATCATGCCAGAGGATGGCGGACCAGTCGTTGACGGTCGCGGAAATCACGCCGCGGAGGGTGGTGGCAGCGACTTTGAAGTTTGGAAACGCTTTCACCGCCGTCTCAATCATCGCCTTGAATGCGTCCAGCTCGATGGTGGAAATGTTGTGGTCCACGCCCTCGACCTCGAAGCCGAGGGAGGCGGTGAAGTCCTCTTCATTGCCGATCATCACGTCCACGTATTGGGCGATTTCCCGGTTCACTTCCTGCGCTTTTGCCAAACCACCGATGGTCTTCCAAAGGGACGGGCGGTAGTTTAGATCATAGGAAACCACGGTGCCGTATTTGTTGGCGGCTTTGACGGCCTCGATTGTTAGTGCGGCGGTTGTTTCTGATAGTGCGGCGTAAATCCCGCCCGTGTGGAACCAGCGGACGCCGAGTTTGCCGAAGATGTGGTCCCAGTCGATATCGCCGGGTTTGAGTTGCGATGCGGCGGTGTTGCCGCGGTCTGGATTGCCAACGGCACCACGCACGCCGAATCCACGCTCCGTGAAATTCAAGCCATTCCGGACATTGCGGCCAATGCCATCGTCCTCGCGCCACTGGATGAAGTCGGTGGCGACGCCGCCTTGCATGATGAAGTCCTCGACCAAGTGGCCGACTTCGTTGTCAACAAATGCCGTGACGACAGCGGTTTTGTAGCCAAAGCATTTCCGCAGGCCGCGCGAGGTGTTGTATTCGCCACCGCCCTCCCAGACGGTGAAGTTGCGAGCGGTGCGGATCCGGCCTTCACCGGGATCGAGGCGGAGCATGACTTCGCCGAGAGAAATTTGGTCGAAGGAGCATTCGGACTTGGGTTTGATGGTCAGTGACATGGTAGGCAATAATTCGTAATTTCAGGGGATCGCCAACTCACGAATTTTCGCGAAACGGCGTGAGAGCTTGAAGCGAAATGATGGCGCGTTCAAGCCCCTTCTCGGCGGCAATGAGGGGTGGACGAGGTTTTTAAGCCTGGAAAGCCGGGTGGTGGAACCCAAGACTCCCTCGGTTCCACGAACCCCATCGGTGGCCAGCGGCTCGACATTAATTCCAAGATTGACATGATCCTCCGAACCTATGTCATCGCACTTCATGAGGCCACCTTCTCAATTGCTGTCGTCTGCCATCCGTCATTCTATGAATGGAGAGTGTCTGGGGTGGCGCATCGCTTCTAAATGATGAAGCCTTCGTGGCTGATAAAGCAGTTGTTTCCGGGCTGAACCGTCGCGAGACCTGATGAATTCAAAACCCCTCCATCTGAATCACGCGATGGCCTCAGGCTTGTCCGAGGTCGATCATG
>JBILPN010000171.1:0-7037 GCA_044373865.1 Luteolibacter sp.
TCAAGGCCACCGGCCGCTTGAACCGGCTCTACATCGAGCTGCTCAAGGACAATCCGGAGTGGGCCACCGCCGCGCGGCGAGAAGACCTGAACCACTTCATGGCGCGGCTGGTCTTCTGCTTCTTTGCGGAGGACACGGACATTTTCCACGGGGAAGGCTTGTTCAGCTCCACGGTGGAACAAATGAGTGCGGGTGATCCGTCCAAGACGAGCGAGGTGATTTCTGAACTCTTCCGTGCCATGAACCTCCCAATCCGGCACGAGGGGAAAATCAGCAACTTCCACCGCGATGCGGCGGGAATCCCCAATTGGGCGAATGTCTTCCCGTATGTGAACGGCGGGCTCTTTACCGGCAGTGTCGAGGTTCCCCGCTTCAGCAGGATTGCCCGCGCCTACCTGCTCAAGGTCGGCGAGCTGCCGTGGCAGAAGATCAATCCCGACATCTTCGGCTCCATGATCCAGGCCGTGGCGGATGACGAGGAGCGCGGCGCGCTCGGCATGCACTACACCAGCGTGCCAAACATCCTCAAGGTGCTCAATCCGCTGTTCCTCGACGAACTCCGGGAGAAACTGGCGGAGGCCGGAAACAACCCGCGCAAGCTGCTGAACCTGCGCAACCGCATCGCCCGCATCCGTGTCTTCGATCCCGCCTGCGGCTCCGGCAATTTCCTCGTCATCGCCTACAAGGAAATGCGCAAGATCGAGGCGGAGATCAACCGCCGCCGCGGCGAAATCGAGCGGAAGACCGACATCCCGCTCACCAATTACCGCGGCATCGAAATCCGCCACTTCTCCTGTGAGATCGCCCGCCTCGCGCTGATCATCGCGGAGTATCAATGCGACGTGCTGTATCGCGGCCAGCAGCTCGCCCTTGCCGAGTTCCTGCCGCTCGAAGCCGCGAACTGGATCACCTGCGGCAATGCTCTGCGCGTTGACTGGTTGAGTGTCTGCCCTCCCACCGGCAAAGGCGTGAAAAACCGCGCTGATGATTTGTTTGCGACGCCGATGGATCAGGCGGAAATCGATTTCGTGAATGAGGGCGGAGAGACTTATGTTTGTGGGAACCCGCCTTACCTTGGATCGACGTGGCAATCCGCAGAGCAGAAGGCTGACATTCAGCGCATCTTCGAGGGTAAAACAAAGACGTATGGATCATTGGATTACGTCGCTGGTTGGTTTATGAAAGCGGCGGAATTTGGTATGCATTGCAGATCGGTGGCCGCATTCGTTGCTACCAACTCGATCTGCCAAGGTCAGCAGGTTTCTTTCCTTTGGCCATTGATTTTCGGAATTGGTCAAAAAATCGTTTTCGCCCACACGTCATTCAAATGGGCTAATCTTGCGAGCCTCAACGCGGGGGTAACCGTCGTGATTGTCGGCATTTCCCGCGAATTCTTGAGCTCGCGACGACTCTTTTCGGAAACAGATGGCGGCGAGTCCATTTCCAAAGAATCTACACACATCAATGCTTATTTGGTCAGCGGTGCCGATGTGATTGTGAGTAAGGCTATGACTCCGCTAACGGAAGTAAGTGTCATGGACTTTGGGAATAAGGCGGACGATGGTGGGCATCTGACTCTTGAATCGTCAGAACTGGAGGGGATGAATCTCGGTATTGCATCTGGGTCACCGATAGCGACTTGCCCGAGGCGCTTAAGGTCGCTGCCGTTCGTGATCGGATTGAATTGGTGCGAGCCACCCGATTGAAAAGCAAAGACGCTTACGCGCGGAGCTTGTCGGCTCGTGCGCACCAGTTTAAGACTCCACGTTTGGCAGCAAAAAACGTGATCATCACGCCGCGAGTCAGTTCTGAGAATCGACCGTATCTGCCTGTTGGCTACCTTACGAACAACGCAGTAATCGGAGATCGAAACTTTGCCATCTACGACGCACCACTCTGGAACATGGCGCTCATCGCCTCCCGTCTCCACTGGGTTTGGATCGGAACAGTTTGCGTGCGGATGCGAACGGATTTCTCCTACTCCAATACCCTCGGCTGGAATACCTTCCCCGTCCCAAAACTCACCGAGCAAAACAAAGCCGACCTAACCCGTTGCGCGGAGGACATCCTACTCGCCCGCGAGGCGCATTTCCCGGCGACCATCGCCGATCTTTACGATCCCAAGACGATGCCCGCCGACCTGCGCGCCGCCCACGACCGCAACGACGAGACGTTGGAGCGCATCTACATCGGCCGCCGCTTCAAGAACGACACCGAGCGGTTGGAAAAGCTCTTCGAACTCTACACGAAGATGACGAAATAAGGAGAAGGGGTTTGCAACCCCTTTCACAACCCAAGCAAATACGATAAGACCAGTCCTCCGCTAAGGGATTTCAAATCCCTTCTCCACATGTTCCTAAACCCAGACAAGCCGATCGAGCGACACACGGTGAACCTGCCGCACTGGCAGCAGGGGGATACGTGGATTTTCGTGACATGGCGGCTGGCGGATTCGCTCCCGAAATCCGTGGTGGATAAAATCAACGAACAAAAGACGATCTGGGAGGCGAACCACCCGCAGCCATGGGACGCAGCGGAACAAAAGGAGCACAGCCGCCGCTTCACTCTTGGCTTCGAGCAACTGCTAGACGACGCGCACGGAAAATGTGTTTTAGCACAACAGCCCTGTCGAAAGATCGTTTCCGACGCCTTGCTACACTTCCACGGGGAGCGCTATCATCTGGACAGCTTCGTCATCATGCCAAACCACGTTCACGTGCTTTTCCATCCGCTCGGTGAAAACAAGCTGGAAGCAATCCTGCAAACATGGAAGCGGTTCACCGCCAGGGAAATCAACAAGCTGCTGGGAAATACAGGCAGCCTCTGGCAGCGGGAGTATTGGGACAGACTGATCCGGAGTGAGAAGCAATTCGCATGGACGAGAAATTATATTTTTAAGAACCCAGAAAAACTACTAGCAGGAAGCTTCGAGCTATGGAGAAGGGATTTGCAACCCCTTTCACAAGCAAAGTCGATGAATGAAAAGACCGATCCTCCGCAAAGGGATTAAAAATCCCTTCTCCATATCATGATTCCACCGCCCGCTTGCTCCGTGATTGACTTGCCAGACTTGTCAATTACTTTGCCTAAAAATTATGCCGCTCAACGCCCACAAACTGGACGATTTGATTCTCTACCTGGGAAGTTCCCCCCATGTGGAGAATCTGGGCATTACCAAGTTGTGGAAGCTCATCTATTTCATCGATGTGGCTTTTTTGCGCGAGACCGGGGCATCGCTCACCGGCTCGGAATACATCAAATACGATCACGGACCGGTTCCCAGCCGAGGGGACAAACGCTTGAAGCACCTCGATCAAGAGGGCCGAGTGCGGGTGAAAGCAGAAGACTACGGCTCCTACCGGCAAAACCATGTGTTCACCGTGGATGAGGGGAAATCGGCTTTTACTCCCGGGGAACTCCTACTGATCGATGCCGTATGCCGGAACTATGGCCGGAAGACCGCCAGTTACCTTTCGGAACTCAGCCACGACGAGCCCGCTTGGATCCACGCGGAGAAGTTGCAGAAACTTTCCCCGGCCCTCATGCGTTACGGCAGCAAGGAAGACGAGGAAGGCTTGTGAAGCGGATATGGACTTCCAATTCCACTGTTCCAAACGGGCCGCAAAGTGCGTGAAGAAATCGAAACATCGGCTGGGCGAATGCTGCGCCGATGTGATGAAAGTCCTCACGACCAACCCTGAGTATGGCGCACTGATCCGGAACACGGACGGATTGCGGAAGATGCGGGTTCATGTGCCCGCGCTCCACACTGGCAAAAGCGGCGGCTATCGGATGATCTACAAGCCATTGATGATCGATGAAGTGTGGAAAATCGCGTTGTTTGCCGCTTACTTCAAAGGAGATTGCGAGGATCTGAGCGATAAGGAATACGAAACAATAGCGGGTGAGGCGGAGGAGATTTTGAGCGATTGTGAGGGAAGGTTCGAATGGGAGGATGCGTGAATGGGATTTTCCGCGTGCGCTAAAATGACAGCCTACGCTGCGGGGAAGAAGAATGCTTCGAGACGGGCTGCGCGTTCAAAACCGGGCGGAAACGCGTGAAATCGCCAAAATTCCGCACAAAATCCTCATCAGAAAACGCTGTTAAAGTGTAAAATACCGTGTAAAAGGCAGCTGCATCCCACACCATGTCCGAGTTTTCCCTCAACAATCCGCCACTGATTTGTGTGGCCGCCCGGGTGCAGTTCGCCCGGCTGGCCAAGATCGCGGACTACATCCCTGATTTGCAAGAAGCCTTCCGGCTCAGCGGTTACCCCCATTTTCAGGAACAAAAGACACAAGCCTGGCATATCGATAACCGGGCGGAAGCCGGAATGAACGTCACCTACGAGGAAATTCCGCGCTGGGATTTCAGCAATGTGGAGAGAACCGTGACGATTCGTGTTGATCGGGAGAGTGTGAACCTGCTGTTCACGGCCTACGATCATTTCCGCAATGCCGAGCCTCACTACCGGGAGATTCTTGGAATGGTGGAGAGCTCGATCACCGGACTCCTTCCGCAAATGGTGCAGTTGCGTTACATCGGATACATTCCGCTTGAGGAAGGTGCATCGCCCACCCATTGGGTGTCCCCCTCCGTGCTCGGAATGCCGAATCTGGGAGAGCTGAAGCGACAGGGCAGCATCTCGGAAACCAGCTTCCAGACCCCTGAGGGAGGACAACTCGTGACGCGCTGCATGTCTCTCGGAGCCGGGAGTCCTACGCTGCCCCCGGATCTTTTGCCCCTGAACGCTTCGCTGAAGTATCCGTTTCCAGGCAACTGTCCCTTCCTTTTGCTCGAGAACCTCCATCAGCAGCCGGCCGAGCAGACCCGATTCAGCGCGGAATCCTGCTTGTCGCAGCTTTCCGCACTTCGCCACCACAATGCCGAGGTTTTCCAGGCAACGGTAACTCCCAAAGCACTTGAAACATGGAAATGATCCTATCCCACGATGATTTGATGAACGCCGATTATTCGAATCGGGTGAAGGGCTGCGGCTGGCCTTCGCAATCGGTGATTGGTGGATTCCTGCTTGGTATTCTTGCCGGACCTGGTGCGGCCTCCGCCCAAAAGCCGGTTTTCAGCGGATTCGATTTTACGGGGTTTCAGCAGCTTTCTCCCCATTCCTTCGAAGCTGTAGAAGTTGCTCCTGCCGTTGTGGCAGTGGCGGAACTCATCAACAGCATAAAACATGGCTGGCCGCTCAACATGACGGAGTTGGCCGAATTGATGGGCGTGCAGCGCCCCACGCTCTACAATTGGCTCAAGGGAAAAACTTCGCCCGATCCCAGATCCCAGAAACATCTGCAAGCCCTGGCCGCGGCTACAGCCGATTGGAAGGAAGCCACCGCAGGTTCCAACTGGGATTTCCTGCTGGATTACTCCGGGCCAAAGGCCGACGAAGTGACGATCCGGGAAACACTGGGTCGAGCGGATGTGAGGGCGTCTGAAATTCGGGAATTGATCCACTCGCGCCTGAAGCAGTATCAGGAGGCTTCCAACCGATCGCGTGAAATTCTGGGTGCGCACACACCGATCACAGGCGAGCCCATTCGCGAATCGACGCGCAAGCTCAACAAGCGCTGGACAGAACATGCCCAGAAAATCCACCGCGCTCGCAATGCTCCCCGGTAATGTCCGAATTGAGGGAAAGATTGATTGCCGCAGGCTGGAGACAAGGTGTCATCCTCGAACCAGGCAGCTTGCAGGAAGCCGGCATCGCCGGGACGAGTGATGCTCTCGGCTATCTGGTCCTCACGCAGACATGTGACTGCGTCAATCCGGATTTCGGCAAAGAGCCTCATCTTGAACTGCTCCCATTGGTTCCCCGTCAGACGAAGAAAGGCAAGCCAGATCCCGATTTTGAAAATGGACAGAACCCGAGGGAGATTCATTTCTGGATCACTCTCAAGGGCGAGCACAAGTGCGTGGTTTCACGAATCAAGGACATCCAACTGATCCAGCGGGAGCGGATCGAAGAGTATCGGTTTTCCGAGGAGATCGGCATCTCCAGGAACGAAATTGATGACATTGTTGAATGGCGTTCCGCACGCTATTCCAGAACCGCATTTCCTGAAGCTTTCGAGACGGCGTTTCGCACGATCAAAGAAGGTTTCAGTGAAATCATCGCAAGGAATGAATCAGCTATTGAGTCCCTACTGATTTCAATTTCGCCATTCGGTGAGATTGAAGAAGGTGATTGTTATGAGATCACTGTGCACATGATGGCCACTCCAACCGTGATGGGGCAGCCGGAAACCATCGAATCACTGAAGGCATCAGCTAGGGAGATCGAAGAACTATTTACGAGCTGTGCTGCGTTTGCCGATGTGGAATGCGCGGTCACCAGCCTCGATGAAATGACACTGTGGAAGGCCAGAAGGTTGCTGGATTTTTCCCGATACGACTATCTTTCCTTCGGGAAGGAAGATGCTTCGCCAGAAATTTGAATTGCCTGATCATGAGCCTACCAAAATCCATCCCCTCCGTTTCCGTCACCTACGCGCAGGACGGCAGTTCCACGCGCTCCAACGTACTTGGCATGCGCCCGATGCAGGAACTCGCCTATCAGAAACGCGGCGAGCAATACCTACTCATCAAGTCTCCGCCCGCTTCCGGCAAGAGCCGGGCGCTGATGTTCATCGCCTTGGACAAGCTGGCGAATCAAGGACTCAAGCAAGCCATCGTGGTGGTCCCGGAGCGGTCCATCGGCGGGAGTTTCCACAATGAACCGTTGAGCAAGTTCGGGTTCTTCGCCGATTGGAAGGTGGAGCCCAAGTGGAATCTCTGTGATGCGCCGGGCACGGACAACGGCGGCAAGGTGGAGTCGGTAAGGAAGTTCCTCGAAAGCGGGGACAAGGCGCTGGTCTGCACGCACGCGACGTTCCGCTTCGCGATGGAGAAATTTGGTCCGGAAGTTTTCGACGATCGCTTGATCGCCGTGGACGAGTTCCACCACATTTCGGCGAACCCGGACAACCGCTTGGGCGAACACATCCGCCAGCTCATGCTGCGGGACAAGATCCACCTCGTGGCA
>JBILPN010000172.1:0-7025 GCA_044373865.1 Luteolibacter sp.
AGAGCGACGCTGGAGAGTGTGAGTAGGCTAACGGCGACGACTGTGAGAAGGATCATCAGCATCAAAGACACCACAAGAGCGAAGCCACGCGGTTGGTGATTTGCCAAAAGAGGTGGAGTTGGATGTTTCACGATGTGAGGGGTTTGAGATGAATGGGTGCGCCCGATGGGTGATGGCGGAGCTTTTTCGTAGTTACGATGTAAGCCCGGGCGACGCAGTGTCGAGAGGATGCGTGCTCTCCCCCACAAAATGGGGAGGTGGGGTTTCGCCTATATTTCAAGGGTTTCGGCGCTGGGGGGCGCGCTCATTTTGCCGTGCGAAGGGGAGGGCGGCAGACTGAGTTTTATCGAGATGGGCTAAGGGAACTTCTGCTCGATCGCGGCGAGGATGGCGTCCAAGCTTTGATTGATTTCGACCGAAAATGCGTCGGTGGGTTCCTCAAGAGTCGCGAATTGGCTATCCACGAGTGCAGCGGGCATGAAGTGGTTCTCGCGTTGCTGGAGGCGGGAGCGGATGAGTTCCGGGCTGCCGCGGAGATGGACGAAGCGGACACGAGGGTTGGAGTCGGCGAGAGTGCTTCGGTAGCTGGCCTTGAGAGCGGAGCAGGCGAGGAAAATCGCTTGGTGAGCGTGGGCGGGCGCGGCGATTTCAGATGCAAGGCAAGCGAGCCATGGAGCGCGGTCGGCATCGGTGAGGGGTTCCCCCCTCATCATTTTCGCGATATTTGAGGGCGTGTGGAAATCGTCAGCGTCGAGGAAAAGTCCGTTGCGACGCGCCGCGAGAGCGCGTGCGACAGTGGATTTACCGCAGCCCGAGACGCCCATGATGATGAGCGTGAGGGGCGAAGTGTGCGGTGGCATGCGCGGGGGCAGTGTTCCGGCGAGGCCGGTTCAGAGCGGAGTTCTAGCGGAGCAGGGCCCAGATGGGTTGGGGCCAAATGCCGATGACGAGGACTGCGGTCGTGAGGACGCCGATGCAAATTTTGCTGATGCGGGGCAGGACAATCGCATTCTCCCCGTTGGCGGGATCCATCCACCAGATGGCGCGGATGACCTTAAAATAGTAGTAAAAACCGGCGGCTGCGGCGACGAATGCGATGCCGACGCCCCACCAGAGTCCGGCTTGGACGGCGAGAGAAAAGACCATGAATTTCCCGATGAATCCAGCGGTGAGAGGAACGCCGGCGAGAGCTGCGAGGAGGACCGTGAGAGCGATGGCGAGCTTGGGGTTGGTTTTTCCAAGACCGTTGAAGTCAGCCACGTTCTCGCCATCGCGTTGGATGCGGACTTGGGCGAGGACGAAGAACGTGCCAAGAGTCATGAGCAGGTAGGTTGCCAGGTAAAAAGAGACCACCTTGACAGAGCCTTCCGAGCTTGCGGTTTCCGGGGCCCATGCCGCTAGAGCGAGGATCAAGAAGCCGGCGTGCGCGATGGACGAGTAGGCAAGCAGCCGCTTAAAATTCGTTTGCGGGATTGCGGCGAGATTTCCGAAGAGGAGCGTGGCGCATGCGAGGATTGAGAGCATTGCGACGATTGGGCCGCGGGTCGTCTCGTTGGCGAGGAACGGCTCAAGGAAGCGAATGGTGAGAATGAAGCCGGCAGCCTTCGAGCCGACGGAGAGAAAGGCTGTGGTCGGAGTTGGTGCGCCTTGATAGACATCAGGAATCCAGACCTGCATGGGGACCGCGCCGATTTTGAAGCCAAGGCCGACCATGACGAGAGCGATGCCAAAGAGAAGGGGAGTCGGGTTCGTTTGGCCGAGTTTGAAATTTGCGAGTTCGGCGAGGTTCATGGTTCCGGTGCTGCCGTAAACCCAAGCGATGCCGTAAACGAGGAATCCGGTGCTGAGTGCGCCGAGGATCAGGTATTTCACTCCGGCTTCCAGCGAGCCGACGTTGCGGCGCATGTAAGCGACGAGAATGTAAAATGTTACGGTGACCAACTCAAGCGCGACGAATGCGCCTGCGAGATCCTTGGCAGAGGCGAGCCACATCATGCCGGCGCAGGCAAAAATTGGCAGCGCGTAGAATTCGCCAGTTCCAGCTTCTGAGTCTGGCGATTCGGTGAAGCGTGCGAGGATTTTCCGGTAATCCACCGCAAGCAGCAGGACAAGAATGGTGGTGAGGAGAGCGAAAATTTTGTAGAAGCGAGCCAGGTTGTCGAATTGGTAGAAATTCCACAGTGGCCAAGCTGCCCATGCCGCATCCGGCTTCGAGGCAGGTCCGATGGCTGTGAATGTCAGGACGAGGATGATCGCAAGCCCGACGACGGCGGAGAGTCCGACCCAGGCCTTGCCTTTGCATGAGCAGAAGGCCTCTGCCATGAGGAGGGCGATGCCGAGAGTGACGGTGAGAGCTTCTAAATAGTAGGCGGGCATGGGAAGAAGTGGAAAGTGAGCCGTGAGCGGGGATCAGAGAAAATTACTTCAAGAGGTTGAGAATCAGGTTCGGGTAGAGTCCGACGGCGAAAAGTGCGATGACGAGAATCAGCGCTGGGATGCGGTCCGCGAGAGTGAGGTCTGCGGCAGCTTGCGTGGCCTGCACGGTAGGGCCGTGGAAAATGTTGCGATAAGCGCGGAGCATGTAAACGGCTGAGATCACGACGCCCCAGATTGCGAGGATGCAAGTGATTTGCACAGGGCTGAAGCCAGAGCTGCCATCGTAAGTGGCAAAGGCAGAGAGGAATACGAGGATTTCTCCAGAGAAATTCGCGAGGCCGGGGAGGCCGATTGAAGCCATGGCAGCGATGCCGAACATGAAGGCAAGGCTCGGAGCGGACTTGGCAAGTCCGCCGAGATCTTGGAGGTCGAGCGATCCCGTGTTGCGTTCGATGCGATCGGCCAGGCCAAAAAGCATGGCGATCGAGATGCCGTGCGCAAACATCAGGACGATGGCGGCCGAGCGAGCGAGGGGGTTGTCTGGGGATGCGATGAGAGCTGCAATCGCGAGGAAAATGTAACCCATGTGCATGACCGAAGAGTTTCCAAGCATGCGGTCCAAGCGTTTTTGCGAGATCGTGATGAGTCCGACCCAGAGGATATTTCCGAGCAGCATGACGAGCAAAGGCGTGAGCCAGAAAGCGAGGCCATCGGGGACGAGAGGGATCGCAAGCCGGAGGATGCCGTAGAGGCCAAATTTCTTGAGGACTCCGGCGTGGAGCATGGCGACGGGAGCCGGGGCGCTGGCATAGGCAGGTGCGGCCCATGAGTGAAGCGGGAAGAGTGAAACGAGCGTTCCGAAGCCGATGATGAGCAGTGCTGCGATGCCCTTTTGAGAGGCGGCATCCACGCTTGAGGCGCGGTTGACCATCTCCACCATGTTGAAGGTGCCGGTGAGGTTCGCGAGCCAGACGAGTCCGGCGAGAAGGACCATTGAGCCGAGGCCGAGATAAATCGTGATTTTCCATGCCGCCTCATGGCGGTTGCCACGGCCGAGCATTCCAATCATTAGAAAGGTCGGGATCAGAGCGAGCTCGTGGAAAGCGAAGAAGAAAAACAAGTCCGTGGCGGCGAAGGCACCGAGCGCACCGCCGGAAATGAGCAGAGACGAGCCGAAATAGAGCTTTTCCTTTCCTTCAGGACTCTTGCCGGAGAGAACCGCTGCGAGCGTGACGATCACTGAAAGGAGAACCATGATGGCGCTCATTCCGTCGGTGAAGCCGAAGGCGAGATTGAGTGCAGGTTTTTCTAGGACGGAGACCGAGCTCGACCAGAGGCTGGCATTTTGCCAAGTCGCTGCGGCGATGAGGCCGAGCACGAGGTTGAGAGCCGCCGCGCCGATGGCGGTCAGACGGGCAGGTGCCCCGAGCAGAATCGCGGCGAAGGCGATGAGCGGAAGGAAAACGATGAGAGAGAGCATGGCGAAGGATGGGAAAGTGTGCGGCGATCAGTGGATCAGAGAAGAAAAGGTGACCATGGGATTGCCGCCTTAAAATGCGGTGAAATAAACGACGAGGACCACACCGAGGCCGAAGGCGAAGGCGTAGGCTTGGAGGTTGCCGGATTGGACTTTGCGAAAGATGTTTCCGGATGACTCAGCGGCGCGGCTGAGACCGTCGACGAGCAGGCCATTGATCACCAGTTCGTCGAAGAAACTGACAATGGCGGCGAAGGCGTCTTGGAAATAGCGCACGATGAACTTGTCGTAGATGCCGTCGATGTAGAAGCGATTGCGGAAAAGCGGGATCGAGAGCGGATCCTTGTTTTTACCGGAATAGAGCGCGAAGCCGGTGCCCGCGCCGATGACCAGTGCGCCAAGTGAGATCCAGAGGAGGAAATTGATGTGGAATTCCCCAGCGTGCGGCGGGAGAGCCGGGGCGAGTTTTCCAGCAATCGGTGCGAAACCTGCGATCAGGCCGAGAACTGCGAGGATCACCAGCGGACCCCACATCAGCGGGCTGACCTCGTGCGCATGGTCGGCATCGTCCGATTTTGATTTTCCGAGGAAAGCGACCACGAAGAGGCGAGTCATGTAGAAAGGAGTGAGGACGGCGACGACGACGGCGATCCAGAAAAGGGCGCTGGATTTGCCGTGGGCAGCTTCAAGGATGAGTTCCTTCGAGAAAAACCCGGAGGTGCCGGGAACCGCGATGAGAGCGAGGAAGCCGATGAGGAACGTGAACCCGGTGATCGGCATTTTTTTCAGAAGTCCGCCCATTTTCCAGATGTCTTGTTCATGGTGGCAGGCGAAGATCACCGCGCCGGAGCCAAGGAAGAGGAGCGCCTTGAACCATGCGTGAGTGAAAAGGTGGAACATTCCAGCCTCACCATGGACAAGGCCGACGGCCATCACCATGTATCCGAGTTGTGAGAGGGTCGAGTAGGCGAGAATGCGTTTGATATCATCCTGCTGAGTGGCCATGAGTGCGGCGACGAGCGAAGTGATGCCGCCGGTCCATGCGATGATGGTGCTGGCTTGGAGACCTTCAAAGACGTCGAAGCCGAGCGAGACTTGGAGGCGGAAAAGCATGTAAACTCCGGCGGCGACCATGGTTGCCGCGTGGATGAGTGCCGATACGGGCGTGGGGCCTTCCATGGCGTCTGGCAGCCAGACGTGAAGTGGAAGTTGGGCGGATTTTCCGATGGCACCGCAGAAAATGAAGAGCACTGCGGCCGAGAGCACGCCTGAGAACAGCAGCGGTTGAGCGGTCTTGAAGGTGGCGAGTCCAGCTTGCATGCCGTCAAAGGCAAGGCTGCCGGTGATTCCCCAGAGCATCAGGATGCCGACCATGAAGCCAAAGTCTCCGACGCGGTTGCAGAGGAATGCCTTCTTCGCGGCGTCTGCTGCTGAGTTTTTCTCATACCAGTGGCCGATGAGCAGGTATGAGCTGAGACCCACGAGCTCCCAGAAGATGAAGGTCATGATGAAATTGTCGGCGAGGACGATGCCAGTCATTGAGAACATGAACAGCGACAGGCCCGTGAAAAAGCGGGCTTTTGCCGCATCCTCCCGCATGTAGGCGAGCGAGAAGATGTGGACGAGCAGGCCGACGCCAGTCACCACGATCATCATTCCGGTGGAGAGTTGGTCCAGCTTGATGCCGAGGTTGATTGAGAAGTCGCCAAGGGTGGCCCACGCGAAATGCGAGGTTTCGTTTTTCCCAAGAAGCAGCACCGCGATGAGAAAAGTGACGAGTGCGGAAGCGCACGAGAGGATCGGGGCGAGTCCGGTTTTTCGGAGGAAGAGCTGGTTCGCCGCCGCGACGGCGAGAGGAAGAAAGAGGAGAGTCCAGGCGAGGTTCATGGCAACAAATTGAGAGAGATCCGTGAGCGGAGATTGGAGGAAAATCAGCCCTTCAGTGAGGACAGCTCGTCCGTGTGGATGGTTTGGCGTGCGCGGTAGAGTGCGACGATGATGGCGAGCCCGACGGCCACTTCAGCAGCGGCGACTGTGATGATGAAGAACACCATCATTTGCCCGTCGTAGTCCGGCAGGCCATTGGGCGAGGGCTTGAAGCGTGAGAAGGCGACGAATGAGAGATTTGCCGCACTGAGCATGAGCTCGAGACACATCAAGACGATGATGATGTTCCGGCGCAGCACCACGCCGGCGAGGCCGATGGCGAAAAGCAGTCCGGAAACGAGGAGATAGTCGTTTAAAGTGGCCATGAGAAGTGAGGATCAGTCCGCTTGTCGTTTCGAGAGCACCACCACGCCGACCGTCGCGACGAGAAGGAGAACACCGAGGATTTGCAGAGGGAGATTGTATTCCGTAAAAAGCGTGTTGCCGATGAGATGGACGTCCGGGAGTTTCCCTTGTCCGAGCGAGGCTGCGATTTTGCTGCTGGCAGGGAAATCCGAGGCGGCACTTGCGAGGGATTCGCGGGTGAGCGGAGGGGCGACTTGGTTCGGCGAGCGGCCGAGGACCCCGATGAGTTGCACGAGAAATGCCGCGATGAGCGCCGTGGATGCGGCGACTGGCAGCAGCGGCTTGGCGCGTTTTTCCTCATCTTGCAGGTCGAGAAGCATGATGATGAAGAGGAACAGCACCATCACCGCACCCGTGTAAACCAGGATTTGAATGACCCCGACGAAAAACGCGCTGAGGCCGATGAAGAGCCCGGCGAGACCGACAAAACAGGTCACCACCGAGAGCGCGCTGGAGACGGGATTTCGGAAAGCAATGACAGCGATGCCGCCGATCAGCATGACGGTGGAGAAAAGCCAGAAAAGGTAGGACGGCATAGGGTGGTGGTGGATCAGTTGCGGTGAATCAGGATAAAATCAGGCGCGAAGTGTTTCGTTCCCGGGGATGACAATCAAGCTCACTTCAGTTCGTTCCATTTGTTGACGAGGCCCTCGCGGACGCCGCCGATTTCGTAGAGTTTCTTCTTATCATGGACCATGTCGGCACGCTTGAGGCCGGTGATCAGGTAGTCCTTGCGCAGATAGATTGCCTGTTCCGGGCAAACTTCCTCGCACATTCCGCAGTAGATGCAGCGGATCATGTCGATTTCAAATTCGAGTGGGCGTTTCTCCACCTTCGCCCAAGGGTCGTCAGAAGGGATCTCGCTGGGGGTGATTTTGAT
>JBILPN010000173.1:0-7020 GCA_044373865.1 Luteolibacter sp.
GGTGTCGGTGGGGGCGTTTCCGTAGGAGAGGGTGCCCTGATCGACGGTGATGCCGGCGCTGACGGTGCCGGTGCCGGTGAGAGTCCAGGTGCCGGTGCCGGTTTTTTCAAGGCCGATGGGGGCGTTTCCATAGGGGGTGAAATTCCCGGCGAAGGTGGTGGAGGTGTTGAGTGAGCCGACGCGCCAGGTGACGGGGGCGAATCCGGTTTGGGCACCGGCGATGAGAGTGGCGGCGTTGTCGGTCCCGGAGAGGCTGCCGATGGGGATGGCGACGCCTTCTGGTGGCGGGGGGGCGGTGTAGGTGAGGGTGACTTGATCGAGGTTGAGGTTGGCCAAGGGGAGTCCTGGATCGTTGCCGAGTTGGAAGCGCGGGTCGTTTGCTCCGCTGGTGGGGCGGGTGACATTGAGCATGCCGGAGAAAGTGGACCAGTCGCCGGTGATGGCGCAGTAGGCATAATTCACGACGAGGTTGAGGGTTCCCGAGCCGGTCATGTTTCCGCGGAGTCCGGCGATGTCGTTGAGGTAGGTGCCACGCATGACGGAGCGGAGCGTGGCGGTTTTCCCGGCGGGGACGATGAGGTCGTTAGGCAGGGCACCGGAAACGTGGAGTGTGCTGACGCTGTGGCCTAGCAGGGTGAGGGTGCCGCCGTTGAGGGTGATGGGTCCGGTGCCAAGGCCGAAGGGATTGGATGGCGGCGGGAAGGCGGAGCTGTAGTATTCCCAGGAATTGGAGGCGAGGGTGAGGGAGCCGTCGTTGAGAATGGTGCCGCCGCTGAAGGTGTTGCGGGTTTCAAAGATGATCCGGGCGGTGGCGCTGGTGGCGGTGGCGTTTTGGGAGAGGGTGACGGTGGTGGCATTGACTACGGAAACGATGGTGGTGCCGGCGGGGATGGTGGCGGGGTTGTCTTTGCTGATGACTGTCATGCCGGGAACCATCCCGGTGGTGCTGGAAACCGTGACGGTCGGGCTGCCGGTGGTGATGGAGCAGTCAAGGAGGTCGTAGCGCGGGAGATTCAGGGTGAGGGTGCCGGTGCCGGATTTCACGAGCGAGGTGCTGCCGGTGATGGGAGCACCGGTGAAGGTGTAGTGGCGGGCGGCGGTGTTGTTGACGGTGATACTTTGAGGGGCGACGGGCTGGGTGATGGTGACGCTGCCGTTAGTGGCGGAGTCGGTGAAGGTGACGTTGTCGAAGTTGTAGAAAGTGGCGGGGGATGCACCGGACCATGACGCGGTGGTTTGTTGGTCCCAGAGTGCGCCGTTGGTGCCGATCCAGGTGAGGTTGCCTTGATTGCCGGCGACGACGAGCCGGACGCCGCCGGCGTGGGTTTCCAAGGTGAGCGTCTGGCGGGTGCCGATAGGGAGATTCGAGGTGAGGGTGACGCCGGTGGCGGTGAGCGTGCCGGGGGTGGTGATGAGGTTGTAAGTGCCGGGGGCGAGATTTCCGTCGGTGAGGGTGAAGATGAAATTCTGGTTTCCTGTCAGACTGACTGCGCCGGTGGCCTGAACCATGTCGTTACCGGTGGATGGATTGTTTGATAGATCAAAGTGCAGGGTGGGCGAGCTGAGCGAGAGCGAGGCGGCGGTGAGGGTGCCGGGGGCGGTGCCATTGTCCGCGCCGGGGGAAAGGATGGCACCGGCGGCGGTGGTGAGTGATCCGCCCATGGTGCCGGTGCCGGTGAGGGTGGCATTGGCGGCGACGGCGACGGGGGAGGTGACGAAATTTCCTAACAAGGCGAGCGAACCGGCGTTGATGTTGGTGGCACCGCTGTGGGTGGAGTTTCCGGTGAGGGTGAGGATGCCGGAGCCGGTTTTGGTGAGGGCGGCGTTGCCGGAAATGGCACCGGAATAGGTGGTGGAGTCATTGAGTCCGCCGATGGAGTAATTGCACATTCCCGCAGCGCCGCCTTGAAGGTTCCCCGCTCCGGTGAGGGAGCCGATTGCGAAGGTGTTGCCGGTGGAGTTGGTTTGCGGCTGGATCAGGCAGTTGGCGGCAAGGCTCACGGAAGCGTTGGTGAATCCATTGAAGCCGTTGACGAAACTGGGGCGGATCCCACCGCCAGCGCCGGCGGTGCGGGTGAAGATTAGGTTGCCGGCAAATGCAGCCATCGCGGAGTTGAGGTCCACCCGGTTGACGGTGGTCTGGTTCTCTATGGTGAGATCGCCGGAACCGGTGAGGCCGCCGGTGAGGGTGATCCGGTTGCCGGTGCGGAGGGTGGCGCTTTGACCACCGGGGATGAGGATGGGCGCGGAGACTGTGGGCTGGGAGCCGCTGGTGTGGGTGTTCGCGAAGATTCCGTTGTTTTGGATCGTGAGTTGGCCGCTGCCGATGTTGCCGGTGTTGCCGCCTGCGCCGATGACGATGGTGCCGGCATCCAGCAGGGTGCCGCCGCTGTGGGAGTTGTTTGATGTGAGGGTGAGCGTGCCGGTGCCACTTTTGGCGAGCGAGGCGGTGCCGCTGATGGTGCCGGGGCCGGCGAGGGTGAAGTTTTTCGACGAGTTTAAGATCGTCACCGAAGCGGGCAGGAGTGTGCCTTGGAGTTGAATGTTGGGAGTGTTAGATCCGGAGTCGTTGATGGTGACGGCGTCGTTGTTAGCAAAGGCGGTGGGGCCGAGGGTGGAGGAGAAATTGTTCGTCGCGGTGTCCCAGTTGTTGGAGAGGCCATCGCCAATCCAGGTGATGGGACGGGGTTGGGTTTTGGTGGAAACGAGCAGGCAGCATTGCTGGGTCCAAGTGTCGCCGGCGGAGTCGGTGACGGTGAAGTGGAAACCCGCGCGGCCGGAGGTGTCGAGCGGCGGGGTGAAGCGGACGATGGCGTTGCCGGGGCCGCTCTGGGTGAGGGTGCCGTTGGTGGTGTTAGATATGGTGAACGTGGGAAGAGAGGTGAAGCCGGAGGTGAACTTGCGGAGGTCGATATCGATGAAGCTGGGGGATGCGACCGTGTTTTTGGCGACAGTGCCGTGGGGGACGGCTTTGAAGTGGAGGTATTCTTCCAACCGGGTGTAGCCGGCGGGCGAGCCGGGTGGGAAAAAGGCGGCGGCGGTTTGCGGGGCGGTTAGGACGGTGTTGTTGTTGGCGGTGGTCTTGTCGTAGCCGACGGCGTCTTCCCAATCGTCGGGCATGCCGTCGAGGTCGGTATCGGCGGGAGCGGGGGATGATTTCAGGTCGGCGAAGGCGGTGCCGGTGGAGAGGTTGAGTTCGAGTGGATCGGAGATGATGCCGCGCTGGAGATTGGCGGCGCGCGTGATGCAGAGTTGGGTGATTTCATCGCGGAGCGGGCGCGGGCCGATTTCCATGCGGACGGCACCGGTTTTCGATATGATTTTTTTGTAGCCGGTGAGGCGCGGGGTGACGGTGACGGGGGCTCCGATGATGGGGTTGGCGGGATTTCCGAGAAGAGTCTGGGGCCAGGCGCTTGCGGTCTGGCTGTAGCCGGTCGAGCTGACCATCTGATAGTTGGTGCGGGAGACGTCGAGGATGCCGTTGTTGTTGCCATCGAGGGCGGAGTCCGCCATGTGGAGTTTGAACTTCGTGCTGCCGTCGTCATTCAAGGCACCGCCATAGATCGCGGAGGTGGTGGAGCCGCCGTGGACGAAGGAGCTGTTGCGGATATTGACGCGGTGATGGATGTCAACACCACCGGTTGCGTCGGGAGCCATGTTGAAACCATTGTTCCAGCCGAAGGATAGGTTGTTCACCCAGTCGAAGACCTCGCCGCCGATAAGCTTGGGGTTGCGGGTGTGGTTGTTTGCCCAGAGCGTGTGGTGGACGGTGGCATGTTTGACTTTCCAAAGACCGCCTGCCGAGTGGCCGCTGAGACCCCAAGCATTGGTGGACCACTGGAAGGTCATGTGCTCCGGCGCGGCACCGAAAGATGACATGTTCTCATCGGTTGAGAACATCACGTCGCAGTGGTCGAAAATGATACGTTGTGCGGCACCGATGTTGATGGCGTCGCCACCGGCAGTCTGTTTTCCGTACCGAAAACGAATGTTGCGGATCACCAAGTCGCTGCCGGTGAAGTTCGTAGCTTTGTTCCAAAGACAAATGCCATCGCCCGGAGCGGTTTGACCGGCAATGGTGATCTTGCTTTTGGAAATGTTGAGGGTGGAGGACAGGCGGATGTGACCAGAGACCTTGAATACGATGGTGCGGCCAGCGGCGGGCGCGGTGGATAAGGCCTCGGCGAGGGAACCCGCGCCAGAAGTATTCAGGTTCGTGACATAATAGACATCGCCGCCGCGGCCGCCGGTGGCGATGGAGCCAAAGCCCTCAGCGCCTGGGAAGGCGGGGAGCTGAGCAAGCGCTGGGAGGCAAGCACTCGCTAGAGCGATCGCTAGACGGAAAATGACCGAGCGTGAGGGTTTCATGAAATTGAAGCAAGATCCTAGGCCGACCTCTCACGTCTTGAAGCGAGGAAAATTCGGAATTCGTGATGCGTACCACGCAAGCAAATCGCTCGGATTCACGTGATTTTCCAGACGTTTTTGCGCATTAAATCTGCGATGTGGATTCCTTCGGTAATTTCAACCAACGAATCATTTCACCATCGGACCATTCCTTTGAGCTGGCTTGGGTTCGAGAGTCATTGACGAATAAGATCCGTATGGACCCTTTAATGCTCAGGTGCCGCAAGGCCGACCGCAGAGTCATTCCGCCACTGCATCAGCATTGTGGATAGGGAGAGGATCGCGCTGTCGCTTAGAGTTTCGTGCCCTGGCATTTCCGATCCGACGACACCGAATTTGATCACGCGAGCGATCTCGATGGTTGGTTGATCAACTCCTTGTGTCCGGATAAAAGGGCCGCTCCTGAGATTGGGAGGCGCCATGGGCAACTGATTGGCGAGAGTTCCTTTACCTGTCCCATCAGCACCGTGGCAAATCGCGCAATGGCGGGCGAAGAGAGTTGGTGCAGTGGTGGCTGAGGACGACGGAGCTGGATTCCATTGTGCTTGTGTTGCAACAAGAGTTGTCATGGTAGAAATGCCTGACTGCTTGAGGTAGCTCACAAGGTCGTCCCCCCGTTGGTCAGAAAAAAGATGCTTGTAAGAAGGCATGACACTTTCAGGAGAAAGTGCGCGTGGTTCGATGAAATGAGCCTTCAACCATGCGGCGGAACGGCGAGCACCGATATTGCTTAGATCGGGTCCGTGCCTCCGGTTGCCGATCAGTGCCGGTTGCTCGGCGAGCACCGTTTTCAATTCTGGAGCAGGCCCCCAAATGAGTTCGTCCTTTGAGCCAGGACGAGAGTAGCGCGAGTGGCAATGGATGCATCCCTCGGATTGGTAAACTGCTCGTCCGCGCTCGACCGAGGATGCATCAGCTTGAAGCCCGCGTTTTTGTTGAAACACTCCGCACGCGACAATCGTACAAACCGCGATAGCGATCGATCTTTGCGTGAGCGTCGGACGAATCAGTGAGAATGCCACCACACAACTACCCACTAGGATAAATTCGTAGGGGACACGTTGAAGAGACTGCGCCATGCCAATGCCATTTGCAGAGCCAAACCATCCGGCGATGGCGAAGAGCCAAGCGGCTTTCCATGAGGCTGCTTGTGGACTGTTTGATTTTGTTAAGAAGCCGGGCCATGCAACCAAAGCCACTGAATAAAGAGAAACCCCGGCCGGATAGAGCCATCCCGCGAATTCGCGAGACGATGGGCGATTGAGCAAGATCGAGGCACTGGCTAGGAAAAACCATGCAGTCCAAGGAATCATGCGTCTGCCGCCTCTATTAAGCCACCAACCCGAAATGACAGCGAAACCCAAGTGGACCAGTGCATTTCTCCAAAGGTGACCACTTCCCCAAGTGGCCGACTTCAAATCGTGTTCGTGTTGAATGATAAAAAATGCTGCCGAGTCCATCCAAACAAGCGCAGTAAAAACCAAAACGACAGCAGGCCACGACAACGAGCTAACCACTTTCTGATTGTTCCAAGGAGCTGTTCGCGGGACCACGAGAGCACCGGTGATCGCCAAGCCAGCCGCAAACCACGATTGGTGCACCGGGCTTTGCTCGAAAACAATTGGCAAATTGCAGATTGCATAACCGATTCCCGTTCCAAGACCAACCCAAGAAAGGCTGCACCATGTTGGAAGCAATGAAGCAAGTGATACGGTTGCAAGTCCGAGAGCCGAGCCAGTTAGCAGTGCAATCGCCAATGCGCCAGCGAAGCTGTTGAAGAACGGTGCGAGCACTCCGGCAAATGCGGCGGTGACCAAAGCAAAGCGGATCATGGCCGGAGATACCCCTTTCCATGCTGCTAGGAATCCTGTCGCAATGCCTGCGATCGCCATGCCGCCGAGCAAAACCTTCTCCTGCGTTAGATCGAGCCCGGACGCACGGATCAGCTCGACAAAGGAAAACTGGGCAAACAGCAGAAAAAAGCCATAAACCGCCGCCACGGTCGCAGCAGCACGAAGATTTCTAAGCATCATTTCTTTACCTCCTTAAAACAATTGGACCAGAGCAGACCCCATTGCACGGACGCAACACATGCGTCCGAGAGTGCAACCCACGCCCAAGCCGCAGGCAAAGAGTGATTCAAAATCTTCAGGGTTAGAAAACAAGCAACAAGCATGCGAGTTAGAGCCGTAATATGCCAAACCGTTTCACTGCTATCCGGCTTGGCCAAGGCAAATCCATAACTCAGGCCAACTCCCAACACGAAGACTCCGATCCAGCTGAGAAACATTATCGATTCCGGCGATGAAATCGAAACACCCAAAAGACGAGTCACCTGCAAAGGGCAAAAAATGAGCAGCAGCCCCGTGATGGCATCCATTGAGCCGACGCCAATCGACCACAAGTTCAGTAGAAATTTTTGATTCATGTCGATTTCCTGTTCCACAACCAATTCAGAGAGACTGCTAGCATGACAGCGCCACACAAAGCCCGGACCATGAAGCCAATGATACGCCAGGTCGGGGTCTCCGTCATCCAGTCCAAAGCTCCACCCTCCATCCAACCGCTTGATGCCAAAGTGAGGAGCATCAAAAAAGTTGCAGCATGCCATGC
>JBILPN010000174.1:0-7003 GCA_044373865.1 Luteolibacter sp.
CATCGGTGCGGGATGGTAAGCGAGAGTGTGCGGCAAGCAAGGTGGAGAGAGTGCTATTTGCCAGAAATTTTGATTTCAAACATCTGCGGCCAATATTTTCCAGTGACGAGGAGGTGGCCGGTCTCGGTGTCATGGGCGATGCCGTTGAGGACCTCGGCGCGGTTTGGGCGGCTCAGCAAGTTGCGCAGGCCGGCGAGGTCGAGCCAGGCGGTGACTCTCCCATCTTCCGGGGAGATCCGCACGATGCGGTCGCTGAGGTAGAGGTTGGCAAAAATTTCGCCATCGACCCACTCGAGTTCGTTGAGTTTCTCGATCGGGAGCGCGCCATCCTTGACGCTGAGTGTCCTTGTGACGGAAAAATCCTTGGGGTTGATGAATTTCAGCTCGCTGCTGCCATCACTCATGATGAGTTCCTTGCCGTTGCTGGTGAGCCCCCAACCCTCGCCCGGGTAGCTGTGGGAGCGCAGGAGCTTGAAGGTCTCGCGGTCGAAAACGTTGACGGTCTTTTCCTTCCAAGTCAGCACCCAAACCTCGCCTTGATGGAGCGTGAGGCCCTCGCCGAAGAGCTGTTTGGCGAGCGGGCGCTTGCGAAGAACTTTGCCCGTGGCGGGCTCGACCTCACGCACGCTCGAGGCTCCGTAGTGGCCGGTGCTCTCAAAAAGCCGACCATCCATGAGCTGAAATCCCTGCGTGTAGGCGTCCGGATCGTGCGGGCGAGTGGAAATCACTTGGTAATTCAGGACTTCCGGCTTCGGCTTGCCACAGCTCACAAGCGCGGCGGCGCTCAAGGAAAGGGCGAGCCAGCGACGCAGATTCTGGAAAATCGCGGGTTTCATGGTTCGAGAGAGGCAAAAAGTTTCCAACATTGGAGGAAGCCCGGTGCAAAGTCGCTCGGCCGCGCGCTCACCCAGGCAGCCACTTCCTGGACGGGAAACCACATCGCCGCCTCCACCTCCGCCGCCGGGAAACGGATGTTCCCATCATGGCGAATTTGGTAGAGCCGGACGTGCTCCCAGCCTGTCTCGACGCTCGGCAAAATCCGTTGCAATTCCTCGGGCGCGGCGTCTGCGGCAATCCCCATTTCCTCGGAAAGCTCGCGCAAGGCCGCAGCGGCGTAATCCTCGCCGGAATCCAAGTGGCCGGAAACGCTGGAATCCCAAACTCCGGGGTGGCGATCTTTGAGCGACGAGCGCTTTTGCAAAAGCAGGTCGCCCCGCTTGTTGAAGACAAAGACATGGACGGCGCGGTGGATGAGGTCCTTGGCGTGCACTTCTCCCCGCGTGGCCGTGCCGGTAACCTCGTCAGCCGCATTGACCACATCAAATAGCTCTTCTGGCTTCTGCGGCAAGTCCTTGAGCGGGTTCCCATCGAAGGCGCGCGTCAGATCGACCCACTGCACAAGCGTCAATTCCTCGCCGCGCACCGTCGGCGGGACACCGAGCTGGGCGATGATTTCCTCCCAATCCGGAGTTTCGGGCAGTTGTTTTTTCAACTGCTTCCGGCGCTGGGAAAATCCGCGGCGGATCAATTCGTCAAACAAACGGTAGTCAAACGTCGGCAAGCCCGAGCAACGCGGGGTCAGCACGGCGACGCTGGAATCAATCTTCGGCTGCGGGTAAAATGCCTCTGGCGGCACGCTGCGCAGCGGCTTCACCTCCCAAATCGCCTGCGTCCGGAGGGAAAGAATCCCGTAGTCTTTGGTCCCGGGCTTGGCGGCCAAGCGATCGATGACTTCCTTTTGCAACATGATCACCGCCCGCTCAAATGGATGCGGGCGACTCAACAAATTTTTCAAAATCGCGCCGCCACAGGAATATGGCAAGTTTCCGAGAAATTTCAGCGGGCGATGCTTGAAAAGCGTTCTGCCATCAAATTTCACCCCGTCCGCGTGATGCACCTCCACCGTGGGATCCTCTTTGAAACGCTCCTTGAGCGCAGCGGCAAGTCGTGCGTCGAACTCAATCAGGATCAAACGACGAACCTTCCCAAGCAAGTGGCTGCTCAAGGCTCCCGTGCCGGGACCAACCTCGACAACCGCATCATCCTCAGTGACTTCCAATTGCGAGACAATCCAACGCGCCATGTTTGGATCGATCAAAAAATTCTGTCCAAGCTGCTTGCTCGGCAGCACCCCCGCTTGATCCAACACCTCTCGAATTTCCCGACCCGTCATGGCCAGACTTCATGAAGCATTCCGTCGCCGGGTGCAACCTCAAGCGCACTTTTTGAAAAGCGGGGGGCAGGGATCGGGGATCAGGGATTGGAGATTGGAGATTGGAGATTGGGGATCGAGGTTGCAGCCACCTGGGAGCGCTGACGTCCTCGTCGGCACGGCGAATGGAGTGCCAATGAGAAAACGATCAACGGCTCTTTTCATTGGCTCTCCATTCACAGCCAAGGAGGACCTTGGCGTTCCCGGGGCCTGCTACCACCCCGACCGGCGTCAAACAGCTTGCCCGCCTCACCCCGAAGAAGCTCCCCTTCAATGGGTAGTTTTAATTGTCGTCAGGGGGTAAGTATAATTGTCGTCGCACATGAGCGTTCAAAGTCCAATGTTCCAAGGGGATTCGTTCCGGCGGCGGCAGACCGCAGGCAACGGAGGGACGGACTCATACGCGACTCGGGTCGCCTTTTTTGGGTTCGAGTTCGGCATTTTCTGTTTTGATACGCTCGGACAACCACACTTTTATGATCGACTGGCGGGTCACCCCGATTCTCGACGCTTGTTGGTCGAGTTCTGCAATCATCCAACTCGGTAAATCCACGTTGACGCGGCGAGTTTTCAGTCCTGGACGTCGGGCCTTATCCCAATCCAAGAACTGGCTGATATCCTCTCCGGCGTCGAAACGACGATCCAATTCTTCAGCGGTGATTGTAGCCTTCTCTTTCTTCATCTCTTGATCTCCTTACTGATATGATGCGGGTGACATCCCCTCGCAGCGTGTAAATCGCGGTCCAGAGTATCCCACCGAGTTCCGCAATGATGGCCTCGCGGGGTTCCGTGGTGGATCGAGCAGAAAGCACAAGGCGCCTCTCATCGTTCCACAAAAGCTGGGCGCGGTTAAAATCGATGCCGTGCTTGCCCTGATTGATTTCGCTTTTCTCCGGATCATATTCAAATCCCACTTAAGGAGAATATCTATACCATTATCGGAGTCAAACGAAGATTTCGCCGCCTCAATCGTGGATCGTGGATCGTGGATCGTGGATCGTGGATCGTGGATCGTGGATCGTGGATCGTGGATCGGGGATCGGGGATCGGGGATGAAGAGGGTTTGACCGCCAAGTTGCCAAGACGCCAAGGGGAGAGGCTTTTGGATTTTTGGGTTGGGACCGTAGGTCGGGTGGTCTTCATCTCTTCTCTCTGTGTTCTCTGCGCTCTTTGTGGTTGAAGATTTTTGACCACAGATTTCACGGAGAGCACGGATAAGATCAGAGATCAGAGATCAGAGATCAGAGATTGGGATGGGGATTGGGACGAGACTGTCTTTTTATCATTCTCTTTCCATCACATACTCAGCCCACGCTTCCGCCGGAGTCAGCACCCGGACGGATCCGCGTGACGCTTCGGGAAAATGCCGGAGGTTTCCGGTGACCACCACTCCATCCCCGCATGGGACGCCACTTCGAGAAACATCAGATCATCGGGATCTGGAATTTGCAGATTCAACGGTGGGGCGATGACCAAGTCTTGGTCCTCCAGAACCTTCAGGAAGGATCTCACACTCTCCGGTGGCAGCGCGAACTTGGGCCGGAGCAAGACCTCTCGGTATTCTTCAGCCATTCGAGCATCGTATGCCAACCGAAGGTTTCGGGCATACACCTCACCCAACAAACGGCCTGGAGGTCCAAAGGGCGAGAGGTGAGCCGCCACAATCACATTCGTGTCGAAAACCCAGCTCTTCATCACTTGCGGGCAGCGCGGACGGCGCGGATTTCAGCATCGATCTCGTCCATGGCGATTCCTGATGAACTCGTCTCCGCAGCGGCCATCTGAGCCTTCATCAAATCCCGACGCGCCCGGGTGTAAAGACAGTCCCTCAAGTCTTCCATCAAGGTCTCGTCCGAAGTGGTCAGGAGAATCGAGCGAGGCTTGCCATCCTTGGTGATCACCAGCATTCCCTCCCGCTCCAGTTCTTTCATCACCCGGCCGGAATTTGCCGCTAGCTCTCGCGTGGCAATCATTTTCATGTAAGCACATTGTTGTAGAAACGTAAGCGTAGTCCCAAGCGCCATCTGATGCCTCTCGCGCCGCGTAGCAAAGCAGTCATAGGGTTACGGCTATGACTGCTACGCACGATGAAATTATAAAATCCGACCGCCGGGGGCGACTCTGCTATACTCAGGAACAGAGAGACGCGCTGGTCAAAGCGTGTAAGGCCAGCGGGCTAAGCACTCCGCGCTTTGCCGCGATCCACGGTGTGAAGTATCAGACGCTCGCCGCCTGGATACATCGGCGCAATCTGGAGGCGAAACCGGCGCGTTCGTGTTTGCCGCAGCCCGCTTCATTGATGCTAGTTCCAGTAGAGCGTGATATCACCGCCTCATCCGGAGTCTCAGGCGCAATGGAGGTCACCCTTCCCGGTGGTTCGACACTTCTTGTTACCGCGCCCGGCCATATTCCGTTGGCCGCCGCTCTCATTCGTGAACTCGCCAGCCCACGGTCATGCTGAGCTTTTCCGGCAGTTTAAAAGTCTTCGTTGCCGTCGAGCCCTGCGACATGCGCCGCAGCTTCAATGGCCTCCACGACGCCGTCACCACCAGGCTACAGGAAGACCCGCGTAGCGGTTCCATCTTCGCCTTCACCAACAAGCGCCGCACCCTGCTCAAAATCCTCTACTGGGACGGCAGCGGGCTTTGGGTGTTAGCCAAGCGGCTTGAAAAAGGCACCTTCGCCTGGCCCAAAGGCACTGACATCAAGGACGGCAAACTCCGTCTCACCGCCACCGCCCTCGCCATGCTACTTGATGGCATCGACATGCGCCACGGCTGCGAGCGCCCGTGGTATCAATTGGTCTAAAAAATATAACTTGCCGTTAGTAAACGGCACGCATCCTGCTCCTAAATTCTTCGTAAATGGAAGATACGGAACGCCAACAACTGCTCGATGAAAACGCGAGCCTGCGTGCCGAGATCGTCCAGCTTAAGCAAACCATCGACACTCTCGTCCGCCGCATCTTCGGAGCGAAAAGCGAGGCCCTCGATCCCGCCCAGCTCGAACTCCTGCTAGGGGCCGACCTCGCAAAAAAAGCCCCCACCGCCGCTCCCGCAGACCCCGGACCGGCGGATGAGATTCCCTCACACAAAAAGTCCGTCCGCAAGCAGGCCCGCGCTCCGCGCATCCCCGAACACCTTCCCGTCAGCGAGGAAAAAATCCTCGAACCCGCCGAAGTGCTCGCCGACCCGTCCGCCTGGCGCCGCATTGGTGAGGAAACCCGCGAACAGCTCCACTATCAGCGCGGCAGCTTCAGCCGGATACGCACCGTCCGTCCCAAATACGTCAGAATCGGCGACCCGCTCACCAAGCCCGTCATCGCCCCGCTGCCGCCGAGCCTCCAGGACCGCTGCATTGCCACCCCCGCGCTCATCGCCGAAGTCATCGACAACCGCTTCGTCTGCCACCTTCCCTATTACCGGCAGGCCGAAATGTTCGCCCGCCTCGGAGTCAAGCTCCACCGCAAGACCCTCTGCGACTGGGTGATGTTAGCCTCCGACTGGCTCGCCATCATCTATCGCGAAATACAATACGAACACTGGCGATGCACCTACCGCCAGATCGACGAAACCCCCATCGACTATCTGGAGCCCGGCCATGGCAAAACCAAAACCGGCTACCTCTGGGTCTCCAACATCCCCGGCGGCAGCGTCCTCTATCACTGGCGCAAAGGTCGCGATCAGGGCGGCATCACCGACCTTTTCGATAGCGATCCAAGCGCTGCCGCGCACCCCACCGTCATCCAAAGCGACGGCTACAGCGCCTACCCCGCGTGGGCCAAAGGCAAAGACCACATCACCCTCATGGGCTGCCACGCCCACGTCCGCAGGAAATTTTTCGAAGCGAAGGACCAATCCCCACGCCTCGTCGGCTGGATCCTCCGCCAGCTCGCCCACCTCTACCAAATCGAAAACCGGCTTCGTGAAACCCGGTCCAGTCCTGTCCTGCGCGATGCCGTCCGCGCCGCCCAAAGCCGCCCCATCCACCAGCGCCTCAAAAAGCTTTTTGACAAACTCGCCCTCCGTCGTGCCATCCTCCCCAAAAGCAATTTGGGCAAAGCCATCACCTACGCGCTCAACCAATGGCCCAACCTGCAAACTTATCTGCGCGACGGCCGAGTCGAGATCGATAACAACCTCGTTGAGAACGCCATCCGGCCCACCAAACTCGGAGCCAAAAACTGGCTCTTCATCGGAGCCGAGCACGCCGGCGAAAAATCCGCCATCATTTACACTCTCGTCGAGAACTGCCGCCGCCTCGGCATCGACGCGAGGGAATACTTCGAAGACGTCCTCACCCGTCTTCCCGCCATGAAAGCCAGCGAGGCCTCCAGCCTCACCCCGGCAAACTGGGAGAATGCGAAAAAAGCGCGCAGCAGAAAAAGCACCCGCGCAGCAGCCTAGGATCATAGTGGTCATAGATTACGCTAATATGACTGTTACGCATTGACTGTAGCAAACCCATACAGACGGCACTTCGGACTACGCTTACACACTGCGGATGTCGATGCGACCGTGGTCGCCATCCACACTCAACTTAAAAAAGGGGTGCCCTTGAGGACCTTTTCCGCGCCCTCAAGACGCTTGGAGGTGTTGGATTTAGTGCCGACAAGGTAGTCGCCGCCTTTTTCGACGATAACGCGCAGGGTGTCTTGTTTGTTGTGGAGGGAATCGAGCGTTATGAGCGCGTTTTCAAGTCGGACATGCGGGCTTTCTAACAAAGATCGAGCTTCGCTGACTTCCGTTTTGCCGCTGGCGGGGATCATGGCCATGCGGCGGCGCACCAGAT
>JBILPN010000175.1:0-6997 GCA_044373865.1 Luteolibacter sp.
AGTGCGGAAGCTGCCAGAAAAACAAGAGGCCGAATAAAAACCATGCCTCCCAAGCCACCGTTCCTCCAGCGCCCACCCAACCAATCACGGGCGGCACCGCTCCCGGAATGGCACCGATGAGCGTATTCACCGAGCTGATGCGCTTGATGGGCGTGTAAACAAACACGTAAATCGCCACCGTCGCCGCCGCCAAATAAGCAGCGAGATGCCCCACCTGCACGGCCAAGTGAATGATCCCGATGGCGGACAAAACCCAGCCAATCCCAAACGCCACCAGCGGGTCCATGCGCCGCGACGGCAGTGGACGGTCCGCCGTCCGCTTCATCCGCGCATCCAAATCCACCTCCATCAACTGATTGAAGGCAGAGGACCCAAACGCCGCCGCTGCCGTGCCCACAATCGTGTGCAGCAACTTCATCCAATCCATCCCAACCCCACGCGAAAACAGCAAAAACCCGAAAAACGTCGTCACCAGCACGAAAAAATTCAGCCTCACCTTCATCAACACCGCCAGATCCTGACGCAATCCCGGCTTTTGAATTGCGGATTTCTCCTCATCTGACTTCTCGATTCGTGCGACTTCATCCATGGCTCGCGCGCAACATGGCCGCGCTCTAGAACTTTTCCAAGCCGTGACTTGCACAAGCCAGCGCTTTCCCAACCCGAAGCGTTTTCTCGACTCCCGTGAAATTGATCTTAAGCTCCGCAGCCAAGACCCACAGCACCATGCGCCCCGCTCCTTTCCTCATCCTCTCGCTTCTCTCCCTGCTAGCCCGCGCAGAAGATCTCCGGACTTGGACCGACATTCAAAACCGGAAAATCGAGGCCACGCTCGTCCGCGCAGATGCTCAATCCGTGGTTCTCAAGCTCAAGGACGGACGTGAAGTGCCATTCCCCCTTGCCAAACTTTCCCCGGCCGATGGCGAATACGTGGACACCGCCCGCGCGAAACTCCGCATTCTGAATGACTCACCCACCGGCCCAAGCCCCGAGAAAACGCCCTCCGACGCGACGGAAAATTTCGACCAAGCCTGGCCAGATCGCATCAAATTCAGCGAGGATCCGGAAATTCTCACCGTCGAGGAAAACGTCGGCGCCAAGCGCTTCATCTACGAAAGCGCGAACTACCGCTACGTCTGCGACGTCCGCCTCGCCAAGTCGGTGGTGAAGGGCTTCGCCGTCATGTTCGAGGCCACCCACCTCTACTGTCGGACACTTCCACTCATGCTCAACGGCGGCAAAAAAACCGAGGGAAAGCACCAAATTCTGCTGTTTGAGCAATTTGACGACTACGTGAAAGCCGGCGGCCCACCCAGCAGCGCAGGTGTCTTCATGGGCGGAAAAGGCATCGTCATGGTGCCGCTCACCAGCCTCGGCGTCCGCCCGGTCGGCAGCGGTTACATGCTGGACCGGGATAAAAGCAGCAAAACCCTCCCTCACGAACTCACCCACCAACTCACCCCCAACTGTTACTACGCGGAAGGATCCATGGGCTGGTTCTCCGAGGGCATCGCCGAATACATCGCCGTCACTCCCTACCGCGCCGGCTCCTACAGCGTCCGCGGAAATCTCAAGGACATCATCGACTACGCCACCGGATACGGCTCCAAAGACATGGGCGGTCGCGCGCTCGGCACCAAAATTCAATTGCCACCGCTCGAGTCATTCATGCTCCAAAGCTACGACAACTTCCTCGAGCAAGCGCAGCTTAACTACGGCTGCGGCCTCCTCATCACCACCTACTTTTTCCACATCGATGGCGAGGGCGACGGCAAACGGATCAAGGCTTTCCTCAAGGCCCTCCACACCGGCACCAAAGGCAGCGCCGCACTCGACATCCTGCTAGATGGCAGAAGCTTCGCCGAACTCGAGGCGGACATCGTCAAGGGCTGGGGCCGCAAGGGCATCGACTTCACTTTCGGAAAATGACCTGACGCGTTTGCACCCGCCCCCCACCACAAGCACAGCACGCTCAACTCCCCGCGGCATCCATTCCACGCCCCGCAGCTTGACAGCCTGAGACGACTGGTCTAATCCTTCACTCAACCGACCATGAGTGACCACCAAACCAAATTGCGGATTTTCGAAGCGGCGGAAGCAATCATGCTTGAAAAAGGCTTTCACGCCGTGGGCTTGAACGAAATTCTGACGGCGGTGAACGTGCCGAAAGGCTCATTCTATCATCACTTCAAATCCAAGGAACAATTTGGAGTCGAGCTTCTGGAGCATTACATGAGCGATGCGCTGGCCTACAAAAAGCAAGTGCTGCTGTCCTCCGTGCCAGAAGCGGACCCGCTGCAACGATTGCTCACCTACATGGAGATGCGCGTGTCAAAATCCTGCGAAAGCGAGGGCCGATGCCCCTGCCTGATCGTCAAGCTCGCCTCGGAGGTTTCCGGCTTTAGCGACCCAATGCGCGAGGTTCTGGTGCGGGGAGCCCAAGACTCCATCAACATCATCGCTGATTTATTGCGAGAGGGCCTTGAAAAAGGCTCCATCGCCGCCCATGTGGACCCACAGACCAGCGCCGAATTCATCTTGGATCTTTGGACTGGAGCCACCCAACGCGCCGCAACCCAACGCAGCACCGCACCGTTTCGAAGCGCCATCCACTTCATCCGCAGCAGCCTCCAAAATCCGCCCTCTTTCAATTCCGCCCGATGACCGACTGGTCTATTTTCTAATTACAACTCTCCCCGTTTCTTTTCCCCATGAAATCTTCCACCAAACCACTTCTTGGCTGGCTCGGCGTTGTCGCTTTGCTCGGTCTTGGTTCCTATTTTAGCTGGAAAGCCCTACGCGATGCCAAACCGGCAGGACCTGCCGACAGACCCGCTGGGGGCCGCCCACCAAGCACGGTCATCGTCCACGCGGCGGAACAACGCGAAATCGCCGAGACTCTATCCGTGACAGGCACGCTGCGCGCCGTCCGCCGTGCCGACATTGCGGCGCTGGAAGCCGCCGCAATCCAAGCCGTGCATGTGAACGAGGGGGATGATGTGAAAAAGGGCGACCCCATCGTCACGCTCGACGGCCGCCGGCTGAGCGCCCAACAGCAAGAGGCCGAGGCCGACCTAACATCCGCCGAAGCCCTGCGGACCCAACGCGCCGCCGAGCTCGAGCGTGCCCGCCGCGATCTGGAAATGATGGATGCGCTCTGGGCCGAGCGCGCGGTGTCCGAGCGCGAATTTCTCGATAGCAAGCGCGGCCTGCAAGTCGCCACGGCCATGCAAGAAGCTGCCGTGGAAGCCGCCGCCGCCGCACGCAAACGGCTGGACGTCTTTGAAGTCCGCAGTGCCGACCTCCAAGTGAAGGCTCCGTTTGACGGAAAAATCGTCCAGCGCCATGCCGAGCTTGGCGAGTGGGTCAATGAGGGGGATTCCGTCGCAACTCTCGTTTCCACCGGCGAAATCGAGGCATGGCTGCAAGTTCCTGAACGCCACGCCATGCGCATGAAAGACACCGCACCGGGCGAAATCGTGCTCAAAATCCCCGGTCGCAAGGAGCCGGCGCGAGCGGATAGAATCCGCATCGTCCCAGACATTGAAGGACGTTCACGCCTCTTCACCGTCATCGCCCACATTCCGGACGTCGGCACGCATTTCACACCGGGCAGCTCGGTGGATGCGATCGTGCCCTTGGGCGCGGAAGTTCCTCGCACGGTGATCCCGGCAGACGCGGTGCTAAAAGGATTCTCCGGCACCTATGTCTATGTCCCAAGCGGCTCACCACAAACCGCCAAGCGCGTGAACGTGACCGTCCTCTTTGAAAGGGGAGGGGAATCGATTCTCGGCGACGGCGAAATTGAAGCTGGGCAGCCTGTCATTGTGGAGGGAAATGAGCGCCTCATGCCCGGTGCGCCCGTCAACCCGCAGTCGCGCAAGCTGCCGATCTCCGCGGATTCCTCCGCGCCAGATGACTCGCTGCCCCAGTAACTTCTCACGTCCTGCAACTTCATGAATTCCATTCTATCCGGACTCATCCGCCAACCGATCACCGTGGCGGTTGGCACCTTGCTCAGTGTTTTCGCCGGGGTTCTTGCCATCACACAAGTGCCGGTCCGCATGACCCCGGAGGTTTCCTCCATCGTCATCGCCGTCACCACCAACTGGGAAAATGCCTCTGCGGAGGAAATCGAAAGTGACATCGTGGAGGAACAAGAGCGCGTCCTCGGTGAGGTCACCGGACTCGCCTCCATGACGAGCACCAGCGCCGCCGGCCAAGGGACGATCCGCATGGAATTTGAAACTGGCACGGACATCGGAGCCGCCCTTGCACAGACCCTCCAAAAACTCGACGAGGTCCCCGGCTACCCCGAGGGAGTTTTGCAGCCCGTCGTCGAGGACATCGACCCCGAGTCCGTCGATTACATCGCGTGGATCGGCATGTTTTCCACGGATCCCGCCTTTGATCCCGGCAAACTCTACGACTTCATGGAGCGCAGCATCAAGCCACGCTTCGAGCGCATCCCCGGCATCAGCCAAGTCGGCGTGCGAGGAGCCACCGCCTCAGAATTGCAAATCGTCGTCAACCCAGCAAACCTCGCGCAACGAGGGATCACCTTTGCCGAGCTACGCCGTGGGATTTCCGCCGCAAACGCAAACTTCTCCGGCGGGAAAATCGAGCTCGGCAAGCGCGACTTCCGCGTGCGCGCCACCGGTCGTTTCGAGAGCCCGGAGTCTGCCGGGGAAATGATCATCTTCCGCGACGAACGCGGCCCGGTCTATCTGCGGGATGTCGCAAGCATCCGGCAAGACTGGAAGGAACCGAACTCATGGGTCCGCGCCCGTGGCCAACGAGGTGCCTTCTTTAACTTCCAGCTCCAGCGCGGTGCCAATCTGCTGGAAACCATGAATTTGCTCAAGGCTGAGGTCGCCGCCCTCAACGCCCCGGGCGGGCTGCTAGAACAGCGCTCACGCTTCCTTGGCTTGGATGGCAAGCTGGAGCTCGTCCAGACTTATGACTCGTCAACCTATGTGGAAGACGCCTTCGCGCTCGTGAAGTCCAATCTCATTCTCGGTGGCTTCCTTGCTGCGGTGACTCTGCTGTTTTTCCTTAAAAGCCTGCGCACCGTTGGCATCATCGCCATCGCCATCCCGGTCTCCGTCATCGCCTCCTTCGTGGTGCTCGTCGCCCTTGGGCGTTCCATCAACATCATTTCACTCGCTGGCCTCGCCTTCGCCGTCGGCATGGTCGTGGACAACGCGATCGTCGTCATCGAGAACATCTACCGCCATCTCGACATGGGGAAAAGCCCGATGGATGCCGCCCTAGCAGGAACGAGCGAGGTCGCCGGCGCGGTGCTCGCCTCCACCCTAACAACCGTGGTGGTGTTCGCACCTATTTTGATGATCCAAGAGCAAGCCGGACAGTTGTTCCGAGACATCGCCCTCGCGATCATGGCCTCCGTCGCCATTTCACTGATTGTGAGTATGACTCTCATCCCCGTCGCCGCCGGACTATGGTTGAGCCAGAAAAATCTGGATCAAGCGCCCAGCTCCTTCGACCGCGTTTTCGGTGGCAAAATTTTCCGTTTTCTCGGACTGCCATTTCGCCCGGTGAACGCACTTTTCAACCGCATGCCCGACCTCTGCGCCCATGCCGTGAGCGCCGTCACCTCCACTTGGACACGCCGACTCACGCTCATCGGCAGCTTCACCGCCGTCACGCTCATCGGCACCAAGGTCCTGCTGCCCCCGCTCGACTACCTACCCACCGGCAACCGCAACGTCGTCTTCGGCCTGCTCATTCCTCCTCCCGGCTACAATCTCGCCACTCTATCTGAAATGGGCCGCCGTGTGGAAAACAGCATCCGCCCGATGTGGGAGGCGACCGAGGACAAGTTCGGCATCGAAAAAATCCTCTCCGCCGGGAAACCACGTGAGGACCGCCGCGAGCCCGTCGCGGTGGCACCCGGCTCCCCGCAGAAGGTCCTGCCGCCACCACTTGACCAGTATTTCCTCGTTTCCTTCGAGGGCCGCATGTTCCAAGTCGGCATCTCTGGCGACAAAAAACGCGTGATCGACGCCATCCCGGCCTTCAACGCGGCCACCTCAGGAGCCGCCGCGCCGGACACCTTCGCGTTCACGTTCCAAATGCCTCTTTTCCGACTCGGCGGCGCCACTGGCTCGGCCATTCAAATCGACTTCAAAGGGCGCGATCTCGACGCGGTGTCGGGAGCCGCTGGCGCGACCTTTGGCGCGCTCATGGGGAAATTCGGCCCCGGCACCATCAAGCCCGAGCCTGCGAACTTCGCCTACCCACTCGATGAGCTCCGCATCACGCCCAACGACGCGCGGCTCAGCGAGCTTGGCATGACACGCTCAGATCTCGGCCTCGCAGTCCAAGCCGGTGGCGACGGCATCGTGCTCTTCCGGGACTACGAACAGAACGGCGAATTGAAGGACATCAAAATCCTAACGGAGCGAAAGCAGGACTCCCAGCCGCTCGACTCGCTGCTGGATTTACCCATCGCCACACCAACAGGCAGCGTCGTGGATTTGCGTTCCATCGCCAAGCTTTCCCGCGTCAGCGGGCCGGATCAAATTCGCCATGTGGACCGCCAGCGCTCCGTGACCTTGGAGCTAACACCACCGCCCGGCATCCCGCTAGAGACGGTCATCGAGCAGGTCAATCAGCTCCTCTCCGGCATGCAGGCGCAAGGGGCCATTCCCGCAGGCGTGGATGTTTCACTGGCAGGTTCCGCAGGAAAACTTGCCGACATTCGCGACGCGCTTTTAGGCGATGGCTCTCTCGCCGGCACGCTTAGCAGCAGCCTGTTTCTTGCCTTCATCGTGATCTATCTGCTCATGGTCATTCTTTTTCAAAGTTGGACCTACCCGCTGGTCATCATGTTGAGCGTGCCGCTCGCCACCTTCGGCGGCTTTCTCGGGCTCGCGCTGCTGCATGCATGGAGCAAGGCAGACCGCTATCTGCCCGTGCAGAACCTCGACATGCTCACCATCCTCGGCTTTGTGATTCTAGCAGGCGTGGTGGT
>JBILPN010000176.1:0-6985 GCA_044373865.1 Luteolibacter sp.
GGATGAGGCGCACGAGCGTTCGCTCAACATTGACTTCCTTCTTGGCTATGTGAAGCGCTTACTAGAGCGGCGCTCGGATCTCAAATTGGTGATTTCCTCAGCCACCTTGGACGCCGGGGCATTTGCGGAATTTTTCTCCAGTCAAGGCGTTCCGGCCCCGGTGATTGAGGCACCTGGGCGCATGTTCCCGGTTGCGGAATTTTTCCTGCCGCCGTTCGAAGATGAAGATTTGCCGCAGCAAGTGGTGCGGGCCGTTGACTATCTGGGAGGAATCGAGCCCAGCGGCGACGTGCTGATTTTCCTGCCCGGCGAGCGCGAAATCCGCGAGTGCGCGGATGCCTTGGACGGGCAGCGCTATCGTGGCACCGAGGTCTTGCCCTTGTTTGCGCGGTTGGGATTGGGTGACCAGCAGCGGGTTTTTAATCCGGGGAATTTGCGGCGTCTTATTCTAGCGACCAATGTTGCTGAGACCTCGCTAACCATTCCGCGGATTGCTTGCGTGGTTGATTCTGGAGTTGCGCGGGTGAGTCGTTGGAATCCGGGAAAAGGCGTGCAGCGTTTGCAAATTGAGCCTGTTAGCCAAGCGAGCGCGCGGCAACGAAAAGGGCGTTGTGGGCGGGTGAGAGATGGAGTTTGCGTTCGGTTATTTGAGGAAGAAGAGTTGCTTGAGCGCCCGGAGTTCACCGACCCCGAGATTCGGCGAAGTTCCTTGGCTGGGGTGATTTTGCGGATGAAAGCCTTGGGTTTGCCAGAGATTGATGAGTTTCCGTTTCTGGATCCACCGTCGCCCAAGGCCGTTGCCGAAGGGTATCGCACTTTGCGTGAAGTTGGCGCATTGGATCGGGAAAAGCGTCTGACGGAGCAAGGGCGTCAGATCGCGCGCTTGCCAGTTGATCCGCGCTTGGGGAGGATGTTGATAGAGGCGCGGAAAGAGCACTGCCTTGCCGAAGTTTTGCCAATCGTCGCGGCTTTGGAGTCCAACGATCCGCGGGAGCGCCCGGCGGAAAAGGCGCGTGAGGCAGATGCCGCACATGCCAAGTGGAAAGACGGCGACAGCGATTTCATTTCTCTACTGCGGATGTGGCAGGATCTCGCGCGGTTTCGCGATGAGCGCGGGCGTTGGAAGCGCAATGCGCTGAGAAAATACTGTGGACCTGCGTTCTTGAATGCGCGGCGCGTGATGGAGTGGGCGAATGTCCGCGATGAACTTGCAGACTTGCTAGAGCGCGAGTGGAAGCTGCGCGTGGGAGAGATCGGCACCGAGCTATCAGGCGCGGCGGCGTATGGGACTCTTCATAAAGCTCTTCTAGCAGGAGTTCCGCGGCAGTTCGGGGTTTGGGATCGCGAGTCCAAGTCGTATCGCAGCGCCAATGGAGGATTTTTCGCGATTTTCCCGGGTTCCTGCCTATTTTCCCTGCCCAAGCGTTTCGAGTGGGTGATGGGAATGGAGTTGGTAGAAACCTCGCGTTTGTGGGCAAGACGAGTTGCTAGGATTGATCCGGCGTGGGTCGAGTTGGTGGCACCGCATTTGTGCAAAAGCAAGTATGGGGATGCGCACTGGGATGAGAACCAAGGTGCGGTCTATGGCAAAGAAACCGTGATTTGCGGCGGCTTGCCAGTGGTGCTCGGTCGGCGGATTCACTACGGTCGCGTCGATCCCAAGGCGGCAAGAGCCGTGTTCCTGCGGGAAGGTGTGTTAGGGAATGGTTTGAGGAAACGCTGTGAGTTCATCGAGCGGGTTGCGGAGATGCGCTTGGAGATTGAAGCGATCGAGCAAAAGTTGCGGCGTCCGGGAGGCCTGTGGAGTGATGAAGCCTTGTTGCGTTTTTATGAGGACAGGATTCCGGAAGAAATCAACACTGCGGCGGCCTTCCACCGGTGGCTGGAGGCGAATGAATCGCTTCTCATGTTAGGTGTGGGTGATGTGGTGGATGAAGATCTCGCCGATTTAGGCTTGGAAGGATACCCCGATGAGATCCGCCATGAGGGCGAAGCGTATTCCTTGTATTATCATGCCAAGGCGGGTGAGCGGGATGATGGCGTCACGCTGGGAGTGCATGTGGACCAGTTGCCGAAGTTACCGGATTGGTTGCCTGCATGGGGAGTGGATGGTCAACTGCGTGAGCGCGCGGAGTTTTTGCTGCGGTCCTTGCCAAAAGACTACAGGCGAGTGTGCCAGCCGATTGGTGCGGTCGCCGAGGGCTTTGCCGAGTTGTGGAAATTTGCGCCAAAAGATCGTTCGATTTTCCAAGCCTTGTCCGAGCATGCACGTGAGCGGACCGGTGCGCATGTTCCGGTTTCTGAGTATGATCCCGCCAAACTGCCGCCTGAGTTTGTGACAAAAATCTGGGTTTGTGATGATGAGGGGGAAGAGTTGGCGATGGGGGATGATGTTGCGGTTCTCAAGCTTCAGTTGGCTGAGAGGATGCGCGTGCGCTTTGAGGCAGCGGCCAATTTGAACATCGAGCGCAAAGGGATCAGTGCTTGGGATGGCGAGAGTCTGCCAGAGCGAGTGGAGACTCCCGGCGGTCCTGCATTTCCCGCCTTGGTGGATGAGGGGAAAACGGTGGGGGTGCGTGCCTTCACTTCGTTGGCCGAAGCGGTCGAGTCCCAGCGTGGTGGCGGTGCGCGTTTGTTGGTGTTAGCGCACGCCGAACAGGTCGCGTATTTGCGTAAGAAATTTCCGTTAGGCATGATGGCCAAGGTCGAGTTGCCGCGCCTTGGGGCGGGAGGGACTTCCTTGGAAGAGTTGATTTTACTGACGGCGGAGGGAGCTGCGGGCAGAGTTTTCCCGAGGTCGCCGGGCGAGTTTTCCGAGTTGAGTGAGCAAGTGCGCGGGCGCTGGTATGATGCGGCGTCCGTGTTAGGGCGTGCGTGTGATGAGATTTTTGAGATCTTGCCGGAGATTCAACAATGGATTGTCGCCAAGCGGCAAGATCGCAACTTGGGAGAGATTGCCGAAGACTTGGAAGAAGAGCTCGCGTGGATGTTCCGGAAAAACTTCGCGTGGCGAGCGGGATTTGCGGGATTGAGAGAGTATCCACGGCGTTTGCGAGCCATCCGCTCGCGACTTGGCCGCGTCTCGTCGCTGCCGATCATCAAAGACCTTGAGAAGATGGAGCGTCTGCGGCGTTTGTGGGAGCCGTGGTTCCAGGAGTGGATGGCCGCGCCGGATGCGCCAGAGCATTGGCCGATTGGCTGGGCGCTGGAGGAGTTCCGCATCTCGTTGTTCGCGCCGGATGTGCCGCTGTTGGGGAAAATTTCCGAAAAGCGGATTGAGGAGATGGTCCTGCGGCGTAGCTCGTAGCGCTTGGCTGGCAGTGGGCGCCTGTTTCTGCGGTTCAGTATTCCTCCTCTTCATCGCCGGGAACGGGCGGGATCACGTCTTGGCGCATGAGCAAACGCGTGAGATCCAAATCGTCTAGCAGGTCTTCCGGCGTCCCCACGACGATGGCAGTGTAGGGTGTGAGGCGGTCGAGTTCCGCGATTCCGCAGTGGACCATGGATGAGATGATGTCCGAGTCGAACTTTTCGCGTTCGAACAAATTGGTGATGCGGAAGACGAGAAATTCGCGGTCCAGATCATATTCGAAGCCGCCGAGTGTGAGTTGCTTGTTTGCGCGGGCGAGGAGTTCGAGGATTGCGGCGAGGTGGTCCTGGTCCACGGCCAGTCGAGATTCCGTGACGATGCTGAGCGCGTTGAGTTGTGGGTAAGCCTGCGCGATGAGATCGACCCGGGTGTGGTGGGCGTCGAAACCGGCGCGGATCACCTCGCGGCCCTCCACGAGTTCGCAGTGCCAGCCATTTTGGCCGAAAGTTTCTTCCACCGAGAGGATTTGTCGTGAGTGAGGGCGCATGATGAGAAGCTTGGGATGGGAGTCAGTGGCAGAGTCACTGACGGCCCGGAGATATCCGGCCGATGATGGCTTTGGCAAGCAAGCACCGTCGGTCCGCGCGGATCGGGCGGAGAGAAAGGTGGATACCGGAGGATTTTTCCGGGTTGTGGTGGAGAGTGAGGCGCGTTGCTTGCGCGTTCATTTCCGCCGAGTCCAGTTCCTGCCATGCGACCAGGCGCATGCCATCGGAGGGCCGGAAAAACGGGAAAATTTCGATGCCAAGCGGGCTGAGAATCAAGTAGGCATGGCGAGTTAAGCGGATGGCCAGACGTGCGAGCAGAGCTGCGAGTGCTGCGGGCAGCGCGGCCCATGCTGGGTGGGGCAGTTGCGGATTGATGTCGCGGTAGATCGAAGTTGCCAGCAGCGTGATGGCGATGGCGGCGCAAATTGCAGCGGCCAGCCAGAAGGCCGCCGCCTGCCCGGAGCGGGTGAAGCGCAGTTCTTTTTCAGGAGATTGGAGGGAGCCAGCCATTCAGAGACCTTGGGGATGATCATCCGCGTGAGGCTTGGGCGAGGATGAAATTTCATCCAGCGTGACAAACTCATCGCCCTCGCGATTGCGGCGCCACGTGTTCAGAGAAATCACCACCACCAAGCCAATGATCACGAAGGTGGTTTCGAGCAAAAATGGGGTGGTCATGATGCCGAGCATGAAGCCAAGCCATTCCCCGAGCAGGCCTGGCAGCGAGCGCCAGCCGAGCAGCAAGCTGAGGACCACGCCCATGACTGCGAGGATCAGACCGATGCCGACCGCCGCTTGTTTGATTCGTTCATCCGGGTTGCGCTTCATTTCCAGCCACAGCGTAAACGGGATTTCAGGAAATCCCAACCCTGTAAATCGACAAATCCGCTTTCCTGAGTGCTGCTTTGCTCTTGGCTCAGGGCCGTGTGGCGCTTAAACCGCGCCATGCGTCTTTTTGACACGTTGACTCGAACCGACTGCGAACTTCGGCCAATTGATGGCACGACCTTTCGTTTTTACTGCTGTGGCCCGACCGTTTATGGCCCCGCGCACATTGGAAATTTCCGGACATTCGTCCTTCAAGACGTCTTTCGGCGCACGCTTGAGACGGGAGGCACCCGGACCTTGCATGTTCGGAACATCACGGACGTGGATGATAAAACCATCCGTGACTCGCAAAAGGCCGGGAAATCTCTGGGTGAGTTCACTGCGGCGTGGACGAAAAAATTCCATGTCGATTGCGACAAGCTCGGGCTTCTGCCACCTCACATTGAGCCGGGTGCGGTGGAGCACATCCCGCAGCAAATCGCCATGATTGAGCGTTTGATCGCCAAGGGGCACGCCTACGCCTCAGACGACGGGTCGGTGTATTTCAAGATCTCCTCCTTCCCCGGCTATGGTCGTTTGTCTCGTTTGGACGAGCGCGAGTTGGACTTGGGGAAAACCCAGAACACCCGGTCCAGCTCGGATGAGTATGAAAAAGACAGCCTCTCCGACTTCGTGTTATGGAAGGCGCGGCGTTCCGAAGATGGGGAGAATTTCTGGCAATCGCCGTGGGGTGAGGGTCGGCCCGGTTGGCACCTAGAGTGCTCGGCGATGATTGAAGAATACCTAGGAGATTCGTTTGATCTCCACTCCGGCGGGGTGGATCTGGTTTTCCCGCATCATGAAAATGAAATTGCGCAAAGCCAGTGTGCTTGCGGCGGGCACTTTGCAGCGCATTGGTTTCACATCACGCACTTGTTAGTGGATGGTGGGAAAATGTCGAAGTCGCTGGGGAATTTATACACCTTGGAAGATTTGGCCGCGAAGGGGTTTTCCGCGATGGAAGTCCGGTATGTCTTGATCGGAGCGCATTACCGGAAGCCGCTTAATTTCACCTTGGAATCGCTCAGCGGTGCGCGGGAAGCCTTGTTAAAATTGGCCAAGGGCGCGCGCCAGCTCGCCGCGAAAGTCGAGCCGGGCACCTTGCTGAATTCCGCGGATTTCGGGGTATTTCAAAATGCGTGGGACAGCCTCAACAACGACCTCAACACCCCGGCCGCGCTTGGTGGTATCTTCACCGGACTGCGCGAAGCCGCGCATTTGAGCGGCGCGGAAGCGGCGGCGGCGCTTGCGGGCTTGAACCGCCTGCTGCGTGCGCTGGGCTTGATTTTGCCGGAGGAAATCACGCCGGAATCCGTGGAAATTCCAGCGGACATCCAAGCGCTGGCTGAGCGCCGCTGGCAGGCGCGTCTGGCGAAGGACTGGGCGGAGTCCGATGCGCTGCGCGCGCAACTGAGTGCGCAAGGATGGGCGATGAAAGACGGGAAAGACAACTACTCGCTAGAGCCAATTTCCCAAGCATGAATCCGATCACCAAACTCCGTTGGGGCATCCTCAGCACTGCTAGGATTGGCCGGAGAAACTGGCGTGCCATGCTTGCCAGCGAGGCCGCCACCTTGGTCGCCGTGGCCAGTCGCGACGTGGAGAAAGCCGCCGAATTCATCCGGGAAATGCAGTTGAAAGCCCCATGGCCGATCTGCCCGGAAGCAAGCTGTTATGAGGACTTGTTGGCCAATCCCGCCGTGGATGCCGTTTACATTCCGCTGCCGACGGGATTGCGCAAGGAGTGGGTCATGCGCGCCGCGCAGGCGGGCAAGCATGTCTTGTGTGAGAAGCCGTGCGCCGTCCGCGCGGAGGACCTGCGAGAGATGATCGACTGCTGCGAGCGGCACGGGGTGCGCTTCATGGATGGCGTCATGTTCATGCACGATCCTCGCTTTGCCGTGCTGCGGGATATGCTCGACGGCGCGCAGGAAATTGGCGAGTTGCGGCGCATCACGTCAGCGTTCAGTTTTCTGGGAGATGCCGAATTCATGGACTCTAACATCCGTGGCTGCGTTGCGTTGGAACCGACGGGTTGCTTGGGAGATCTTGGTTGGTATTGCTTGCGCGCCACCTTGTGGGCGATGCGTTGGGAGCTGCCGCAGCGGGTGAGCGGGCGCATTCTGGCAAGTGTGCCGGACCGGGACGCCTGTCCGGCCATCAGCGACTTCACTGGCGACATGGAATTCTCGGGTGGAGCCTCGGCGAATTTTCACTGTTCCTTCCTCGCGTCGAACCAACAGTGGTTGAATGTGAGTGG
>JBILPN010000325.1:0-4725 GCA_044373865.1 Luteolibacter sp.
GAAAGAGCATGTCATTTTCTACAACCGCTTCGTTTCTTTGGCCGAGCTCACCGAGTTCATCGGCGCGACAGATATCTACCTCACGCCCTATCTGAACGAAGCGCAAATCACCTCCGGCACACTGGCGTATGTTTTTGGTGCCGGAAAAGCGGTGGTTTCCACACCCTATTGGCACGCACAAGAACTGCTAGGCGGAGGACGTGGCAAGCTGGTGCCATTCCGTGATCCGCAGGGCATCGCGACGGGAGTGTGTGCGTTTCTGGATGATCCCAGGCTGTTGGAGCAGACGCAGGCCGCCGCCTATCAGCTAGGACGAGCAATGATCTGGCCTGCTGCTGCGGAGAAGTATCTAGAATCCTTCCAGCGGGCGCGGGCGGATCGCAAGGCTGCATCGCGCATGGCATTTGCCGAACGCACTCTTGCCAGCAGCCCTTACAGCCTGCCGCTGCTGCGTCTCGATCACATCGTACGGATGAGCGACGGCACCGGAATTTTTCAGCACGCCATTTTCAACGTGCCGAATTTCCACGAGGGCTACTGCACCGATGATAACGCCCGTGCATTCATCCTGTGCAATTTGCTGGAAGAGCCAAGCTTGCTGGATCATTTAGCCACGGGCTACCTGGCCTTCCTGGCGGCGGCATTGAACTACCACTCCGGACGCTTCTGCAACTTCATGAGTCATGGTCGCCAGTGGTTGGAAGCGGCGGGTAGCGAAGATAGCCACGCCAGGGCGCTATGGGCACTTGGTGTCGGTGCCGGACGCTCCCGAAATACGGGACATAGGTTGCTGTGCATGCAACTTTTTGAACACGGACTGCCATCGGTGGAATCATTCACGTCGCCCCGCGCATGGGCCTTCTCACTGCTAGGAATTCACGAATACTTGGGGAAATTCCCGGAGCAAAAACAGGTACTCGCAACTCGCGAAATCCTTACCCACAAGCTGGTGAAGTTATGGCAAAACCATGCGACCGAAGATTGGCCATGGTTCGAGAACAGTGCGACGTATGATAACGCCCGTTTGTCCCAAGCCTTGATGATGAGCGGCAGCAGAACACCTAATCCAGAGGCCTTTGAAATCGGCCTCAAGTCATTGCGCTGGCTGGCGTCGATTCAAAGGACACAAGCCGGTCATTTCCGCCCTATCGGCAGCAATGGCTTCTACATCAAGGAGGGTGCCCGCGCGGAATTCGACCAACAGCCGGTCGAGGCTCAGGCCATGGTATCCGCTTGTTTGGAAGCCTATCGAATCACCCACGATCCGTTCTGGGCGGGCGAGGCAAAGAGAGCGTTCGAGTGGTTCCTCGGCCGCAACGATCTCGGACTGCCACTTTATGACTCCACCACTGGCGGATGTGGCGACGGTCTGCACCACGACCGCGTCAACGCAAACCAAGGAGCAGAATCCTCACTCGCGTTTCACCTGTCCCTTGCCGAAATGAATCACGCAGCGCACCTGATCTCTCCTTCGCACCATTTTTTCCTATGAAAACCATCCAACTCCGCCGTCATGAAATCACCCTGCTGCCCGAAAGCGGACGGGTCATCGTGCGGCCCTTCATCCCCTCCAATCCACTCCGCATCACGGCGATACTTGGCCGCGCACTGGCGCTAACGGATGAGGAGGTCGTCAAGGAATTAGAAACGGTTCACCACGAATTCGAGGCGAGGCACTATGACATTGAGACCTTGTTACTGGATCACTATCAGAAAGTGATTCCCCACATCTTCACCCATCGTCCGCTTTCCCGCCCACGTCAATTGCTCATCGGGGCATTGTTCTCGGGTGAATACTCGTTGGAATCCGCCGCGTTGTTCAATCCTTCCATCGTAGCGCACCCGGACCAGCGTGAGGTACCGGAAGGTGGCCTGCGGTTCATTATGAGCCTGCGTGCCACTGGTGAAGGTCATATCTCATCCATCGAGTTTCGCTCCGGAGTCATCGCATCCGATGGTCAAATCTCTCTGGATCGTGTTTCGCGCTATGTGACCATGCCGCAGATCGTACCGAACCCGAGCTACCGGAAGAAGAGTTTTATCCTGAAATTTCACGAAATGGGCTTCGACAACGACTTCGCAAACGCCGTCATGCTCCCACTCGAAAAGGAATTCACCCGCGACGATCTGAACAAAAGCGTCTGCACCGTCCGTCACGAGAATCACCCTGGCTCACACGAACTCAAGCACACGCTCGAATGCATCCAATGGCTTGCCGACTCGAACTACGAACTACGCTTCTCCCCCAATCTGGGCATGAGCGAGCGGATTATTTTTCCCGTTTCTGTCAACGAGAGCAACGGCATCGAAGATGCACGCTTTGTCCGCTTCATCGAGGACGACGGCACAGTCATGTATTATGCGACCTACACGGCTTACAATGGTCGCGCCATTCTTCCCCAGTTTATCGAGACGAACGACTTCCTCCACTTCCGGATCCTCACACTGAATGGTGGTGCGGTCCAGAACAAGGGCATGGCCCTCTTCCCCCGGCGCGTCAGTGGACGTTATGCGATGCTATCCCGGCAGGACGATGAAAATCTTTTCATCATGTTCTCGGACAACCTCCACTACTGGCGTGACCCGCAAATCCTCATGCGCCCTGCGGAAATATGGGAATCGGTGAAAATCGGAAATTGCGGATCCCCCATCGAAACCGCAGCGGGTTGGCTCGTCATCACCCACGGCGTCGGGCCGATGCGCAAGTATTGCATCGGCGCGGTGCTATTGGATTTGGAAGACCCAAGGAAGATCATCGGCCGACTAACATATCCACTCATTTCACCCGAAGGTCACGAACGCGAGGGCTATGTGCCGAACGTCGTCTACAGTTGCGGATCGTTAATCCACGGCGACAAGTTGATTCTACCCTACGCCATGAGCGACAAGTTCACCGTGATCGCGAGTGTAAAGCTAGAGGAAATTTTATCAGCTTTGAAGCACTGAGTCGATCATCTATCACCATCAAGCTCAGACCGCGAGATTCGGTGCCGAACGAATTTCTCTCTTGATCAGAGAGCCTTGGTCGGCAACCGCCTTGCTTAGGTCATACTCAGCCTGAAAGCGGATCAAAAGACCAGCGGAGATGCCAAGGTAGCTCGCCATTCGGGTCAGGCCCCGCGGATTCACACTTACCTTGCTTGTGAGAGCACCTTCTGACTGACACCGGCATCGCGCGACCGATCCGTTTCCAGCATCCCGGGGCGATCTATCACTCGGCCAAAACCGTCTCCGAAAACACCTAGCAGCATAACTGCATCGAACTCCTGCCACTAAACCCGAACCACGACCCATTCCCGTCGCCCCCACGAAGGCCCGGAAATCGTGTTAGTCGGCGAAAGATCGGGCCCACGGACTACCACGCCGCAGGCGTCGTCTATCTGCCGGATGAAGCCCGCTTCTCCCATCTGCTCAGCCTGCCGGAGGGCGCGAATGTCGGCCAGGCCGTCAACGACGCCATGCGCGCCATCGAGAAGGAAAACCCGGACCTCGCCGACGTGCTGCCGAAGAGCTACCACATCCTCGAAAGCCGCACGCTCGCCACCTTGCTCAAGACCATGGCCTCAATCTCCATGGACAAGGGCGGCGACACCTTCGGCCTGATCTACGAATACTTCCTTGGCAAGTTCGCCATGAGCGAGGGCCAGAAGGGCGGCGAATTCTACACGCCCACCTCCATCGTCAAATTGATCGTGGAAATCCTGGAGCCCTACCACGGCCGCATCCTCGATCCCGCCTGCGGCTCCGGCGGCATGTTCATCCAGTCTGCTCGATTTGTGGAGGCCCACAAATCAAGCAGAACCCTCACCCCCGGCCCCTCTCCCACAGGTAGAGGGGAGAAATATTCCGGCGATCCGGTGAAGGAAATCTCCGTCCACGGTCAGGAACGCGTCACCGACACCGCCCGCCTCGCCCGGCTGAACCTCGCCGTCCACGGGCTGAGCGGCGATATCAAGCAGGGGAACACCTACTACGAAGACCTCCAGGACTCCGTCGGCCGCTTTGACTTCGTGCTGGCGAACCCGCCCTTCAATGTCAGCAAGATCGACAAGGAGCGCCTCGCCGGAGATCCGCGCTACCCCTTCGGCATCCCGCGCACCGACAATGGCAACTACCTCTGGATCCAGCATTTCCACTCAGCGCTGAACAAAAAGGGCCGCGCCGGCTTCGTCATGGCGAACTCCGCCGCCGATGCCCGCGCCTCCGAGCAGGAGATCCGGGAAAAAATCATCCGCGCCGGTCATGTGGACGTCATGGTCGCCATCGGCCCGAATTTCTTCTTCACCGTCACCCTGCCCTGCACCCTCTGGTTCTTCGACAAGGGCAAGGCCGGCACCGACCGCGCGGACAAAGTGCTTTTCCTCGACGCCCGCCACATCTTCCGCCAGCTCGACCGCGCCCACCGCGATTTCACCCCCGCCCAACTCGAGTTCCTCGCCAACATCGTCCGCCTCTACCGCGGCCAGCCCCCCGAGTTCACCCACGGCTCCGAGTCCAAACTCCGCGAAGTCTTTTCCGCTGTCCCCTCTCTCAACTCTCAACCCTCAACTCTCAACTACCAAAACATTCCCGGCCTCTGCAAAGCCGCCACCCTTCAGGAAATCGAAGCCCAGGGCTGGTCGCTCAATCCCGGCCGCTACGTCGGCGCCGCCAAGGGCGAGGATCTCAGCGACGAGGATTTCAAGGAACAGCTCGAAGCCCTCAACGAGGAACTCGAAGTCCTCA
>JBILPN010000177.1:0-6906 GCA_044373865.1 Luteolibacter sp.
GGATTTGATTCCATTTTGCCACCCCTTGCCAGTTGAGAACTGCGAATTTCGCATCGAGCCCGGAGCTGCGGACTGCATCATCATTCGCTGCGAAGTCACCACCAGCGGAAAGACCGGCGTCGAGATGGAGGCCATGACCGGTGCGAGCGTCGCGGCGCTCACCGTTTATGACATGTGCAAGGCGATGCACAAAGGCATCTGCATTCGTGAATTGCGGCTCATTTCAAAAACCGGTGGCAAGTCGGGCGATTACCACGCCAGCGCCCCAGCGCGCCCCTTGCGCGGCTTGTTGCTTGCGGGCGGGCGGAGCTCGCGGATGGGCCGGGACAAGGCATCGATGCCACATCCCGACGGCCGCAGCTTGGCACGCCGCGCCTACGAGTTGCTGCGCGAGTGCGGGTGCGACGGCGTGGCCATTTCCCTGCGGCACGACCAAAAAATTCCTGCCGGATTCGAGGGAAGCGACGGTCTAGAAATCATCCGCGATCCTGCCGGGGCGAGTCAGGGACCCTTGACCGGAATTCTAGCAGCCATGCACGCGCATCCTGCGGCCGACTGCCTCGTCCTTGCCTGCGACTTGCCCCGTCTTGACCGAGCGAGCCTCGTCCACCTCATCGCCTCGAAGCGGCGTGAAGACCGGTTTCTCGCCTATCAGAGCGACTTCGATGGCCTGCCAGAGCCCCTCTGCGCGCTCTACACGCCGAGCGCGCTGCCAGTGTTAGAAGAGGCGTTGCAAAACGACTTCCGCTGCCCGCGAAAAATTTTGATCCAGCAAAACTGCCGGCTTCTGGTCCCCCTGGTGCCGCATGCCCTCGACAACGCCAACACCCCGGAGGATTGGGAAAACGCGCTACGCTCATGAACCCCGCGACAAGCTATCAAGTCTGTTACTTCGGCCTCCTCGCTGAGCGGCGAGGCCTGTTTGAGGAAACGGTGAGCAGCCGCGCCGTCACGCCCGCCGCCCTTTATGCCGAGCTGGATGCCGCCCATGCCCTGGGCCTCGCCATCTGCGATTTCCGGGTGGCGGTGAATGACGCATTCGTTGCGTGGGACCACGTCCTGAGCGCGGGCGACGCCATCGCCTTGTTGCCGCCGATGTCTGGCGGTTAGAAAATTTCAGCATGTCAACTCATCTCCATTTCGACCTCGTTCAAGAGCCGATTGATCCCGTAAAATTGGCGGTGGCCTTGGACGATCCGGCAGCGGGCGCGGTGCTGACCTTTGAAGGGCGCGTGCGCAACCACAACGCCGGGCAAGCGGTTGGGCACCTTGAATATCAAGCGTATCCGGCATTGGCGATGGCGACTGGACTGCGGATTCTCCAAGAAGAAGCGGCGCGCCACGGGCTCATCCGGGCCTGTGCGGTCCACCGGACCGGTCCCATGGAAATCGGCGAATTGGCGGTCTGGGTGGGCGTCTCCTCCGCCCATCGCGGCCCGGCATTTGATGCGGCGCGCAGCATCATGGAACGTCTGAAATACGAACTTCCGATCTGGAAAAAAGAAACCTATGCCGACGGCCGCACCGAGTGGGTGGGGCCGGATAACAAATCGGCAGAGACCGGGCGGGCGCTGGAAATTCTGCCAGAGTGGACGGCGGATTTGTTGGAAATCTGGGTTTCCTCAGGCAACGATTTTCGGGGCAGGCATGAGCAAGGCCGCATGCAGCATGAAATTACCAAGCTTGCAGAAGTCGAGTGCGTGGCAGGGATGGGACTGCGGGGAGACCGCTACTTCGCGTATAAACCAGACTTCAAAGGCCAAGTGACTTTTCTCGATGCCGACGTGGTGCAGGCGGTGCGCGACGAGTTTCAGCTGCCAGATCTATCAAGTTCGGTGTTCAGGCGGAACTTGGTGGTGCGCGGGGTGAAATTGCAGGATTGGGAGAAAAAGCGCTTCAGTTTCCAAGGAGTGCAGTTCGAGGCCAGCGAAGAATGCGCGCCCTGTTACTGGATGGATCAGGCGGCTGCGCCCGGGGTCGAAGCCTTCCTCAAGCACGAATTCCGCGGCGGCCTGCGAGCGCGGATCCTAACGGATGGAGTGCTCAGGGCTGGCGCAGGTGCCCCTTGATCCGTTGATTTCAAGCATTCTTGCGGTTGGCGGATGGTGGCCACTTCAAGCAGGCCCTGCCGGTGATGCTGATGATGGCGGTGAGTTTCTCACCGATTGCCTTGTAGGAAGGATCGTCGAGAATTTCATCCACCGTCCATGGCAGGCGGAAGCGCCAATTGTTCGCGCCGTAGGTGCCAGGTTCATTGAAGCGGTGATTGATGCTGAAAAGCTCGGTGACCATCAGCGCCGCGTAGCGAGAATTCGACGCGAAAAGCGCCTTGATCAATCGCAGACGAATGCCCTCGGTGAAGGGTGGCCACGGGCCGTGCGCGGGCATTGGGATGCCGGCAAATTCCGCGAGAAGTCGCAGCGTGTTGCTTGCCCCGCCAATCGACCACGCGGTGTGCTCGTTTGGATTTTCAGCGTGTTGTTGAATGACATTCAGGCAGTTGCGCCAGATCCCATTGACCGGGTCGTGATCGTGCGTCGAGTAGGTTGCAAAGGAATTTTCCGGAAACGAGTTTCCAGCCTCCGGGTGGTCGTGACAATCCCAGTGCGGGATTTTGAAGCCCGCGATTCCGAGGTCCACGAGGTGCGGGCGGACGTAGTCGGGGACCATCCCGAGGTCCTCGGCGATGATTTCTGCGCCGGCCGCAGCCTCAATGATTGCGCGCAGGCGGGCGTCGCCATCGTCGCGGTTTGCCGCCTTATTCTCCATCGTGTCATCCGGGCGGAGGTGCCAGTGCGGCAGTCTGCCACCGGTGACGGCGGCCGCCTGTTCGTGGGTGAGCCCGACGAATTCCGGATTGCATTCCGGCCGCCATGGGAACGCGTAGATCCGGTAAAAGCCGAGGATGTGATCGAGCCGGAACATTTGGAAAATCCGAGTGAGACGGGCAATCCGCTTGCGCCACCACGAGAAGTTATTGGCCTGCATGTGATCCCAGCGGTAGAGCGGGATTCCCCAATTCTGGCCCCACTGGTGGATGAAACCGTCCGTTTCGCCGGGGCCGTCGCTGGGAGATCCGCCGCACCAGTCGAGATTGAATTCCTCGCGGTCGAAAAACACGTCGCAGGAATGCCAACTGATGCCGATCGGGACATCGCCCATCAATTTGACTCCGGAATTCTCCGCATGAGCGCGGAGGGCGAGCCATTGGCGGAAACAAAGCCATTGGACGAAGGCGAAAAAATCCAATTTGCGAGTCAGTTCGGTGGGGTCCGCCAAGCGCTGATTTTCCACGAAGTCCCGAGCCCCCTGCGGGCTGCGGCACGCCTCCGGCCACTGATCCCATGCGAGCGTCTCGCCGTGATACTCCATCAGATAACGGAAGATGCAGTAATCGTTAAGCCACTCGGACTCTGCGCGTTGAAACTCTGCGAATTCATCCAGCAGGTTTTTTCCACAACTCGGGAATCGCGACCAGGCGAGATCGAGCAACGAGCGCTTCACCCCGCGGACGAGGCGATACATCACGAGTGGCGCGGCTTGGGCGACCTTGAGTTGCTCGCGCGCGTGCTGGATTTCCGCCTCGCGGAGACCGGGAATTTCTGCCACCTCGCATGTGAGATAGATCGGATCCAGCGCGACCGATGAAATCGCGCTGTAGGGGCTCTCGTCCGCGCCATTTTCGTTGATGGGGAGCAGTTGGATGAAGCCGACTTGGTGCGCGGCCGCCCAGTCGATCCATTCCCGGAGTGCGAGGGTGTCGCCAATGCCAAGGTCGCCCTTGCGGCGTGGGGAAAACGCGGGAATGAGGATGCCCGCCGAGCGTCTGGGGGATGAGTGCACGGCTGAATCTATGCCAGAAGGCGGGTGCCGTAAATTCAAAATCCACGTTCATTCAGGCACCGCCAATTCCATTCTTTGACAAGCCCCTGAAGCTCAACTAATCCTTTAAGTGGCGAAATGCCGACAAGTAGAAATTCCGACAAACCATTATGAAAACGAACTATCTCATCCCAACATTGGCAATCCCGCTGTTTCTTTTCGCCTGCGAATCGAAGGACAGCGCTGGCGAACGGCTCGACTCCGCAACCGAAAAAATCGAGGAGAAGGCCAGCAAGGCGATGGAATCAACAAAAGAGGCCATGGAGTCAACCAAGGAAGCGATAAAATCCAGCAAAGATGCGGCCAAAGAGGCTGCAAAGGAAGTCGCGCAAGAGGCCAAGGACGCCACGAAAGAGGCCAAGGAAAGCCTCGAACACATCGTCAAGCCAGCTCCCGAGCCGCCAGCAGCCCCGGCGCAAGAGGCGACTCCGGCACCGGATGCGGACGACGACAAACCGGCTGAGGTGGAGCCGGAGTGATTCCCTTGTCGCCTCAAGTTGTTAGGTTCGCACAGGCGGCCGCCGAGTTTATGAAGTTGGGTGCGCGGCTTGGTTCGCATTGAGCACCCACTGGTATTCGCAAGCGATCTGTTCCTCGACCGGGCGTTGGAGCCCGGTGGGGAGCACCGCCCAGGTGTAGGTTTCAATTTCAAAATGAGGGCAGGCGCGTGGGTTTTCGCGGTGCCATGCCAGCACGGCGAGAGTTTCCGCGCGCGTGGACCTGAGCGGCGCGGCTGGCTCGGCATCGAGCGGAATGTGGAAGTGGACGCGCATTTCCTCGAATGCTGATGGGTCGAGCGTCCCGGCGGCGGTGGCGGCAAAAAATTCCGGGAGATCGAGGATGCGGGTGATCTCACCATGACCGGCACGCAGCAGAGATTGGTGGAAATACACTGGCTCATTGAACGAGCGGATGGCTGCTAGAGCCGTCGGATCGCGCGGGTCCAGCGCGAGTGCGCTGGAGAGGTGGATTTTTGACAGACGGATGCCAGCGGATGTCAGGGCGTCGAGCGAGGCGCGCGCGTCATCGTATTCCAACGCGAAGTGGCAGGCATCGTAGTTCACGCCGATCCTGCGGCGGAGCCTATCTGAGTCCGGGCAAGCGGCGTGCAAGCGAGCGAAAAACGCGAGAGTCTCCGCCGTGTTTTCAAAATGCCCGAGTGGTTCAGGCTCCAGCCCGAGGTGGAAATCGTGCCCGGTTTGGGCGGCGAGTTCGTCGAGCCAGTTGGCAAGCAGGATGAGATTTTCCAAGATGCGTGGTTCATTGGCGGCGAAGGATTTATGAGATCCTGGAAGCGTGGAAACCGAGGCTCCGGTGCCGGGCCGGGCGATGGCGGCGAGGATTTTGAAAAGATCCATCGTGTATTCAAGACGTGCCGTGCTGGACCAGTCTGGCATGAAGACCTGCTCCTTCACCCGGGTGCCATGGAAGCTGCCGTAGGGGAAGCCGTTGATGGTGAAAACGTAGGTGTTAGTTTCCGTTAGCCAATCGCGAAATTTCGGCAAATTGTCTGCCGCCAGCAACTCCTTGGCCGCGATCGCCGAGAGCCGGAGGCCGATCGCGAAGGGAGCCTCATCCGCGAGGGTTCCGGCTTCGCGCAGACGGTCGCGGACGGCGAGGACGTGGGTTTTTAGCACGATTTCCGTTTGTTCCCAGGTCTCGGCCGGGTGGATATTCGTGCAGTAGGCGAGGTGAGATGAGTCGAATTTCAAGGCGGCGGAATTGCGTTTGAGCGGTTCAGGGCTGGGCTGCGGCAAGGTGTAGAGCGGAACGGGGCGGCTGTCGTTTCTTTTTCGCCGGGCGAGGGGAAATCTTTTGCGGGAGTCGCAATTTCCAGCGGGTGAATCCTTGCGCTGCGTCCGCTGCTGGGACAAGTTTCGACATGACCGATTGGGAAGCACGCTATCAGACTGGCGACATGCCTTGGGAGAAAGGTTGCCCGGCACCGCCATTGCAGGAATTGCTCGAGCGTTGTGGCCCGGAAATTTGGGGGAGTGGCGAGGTTTTAGTGCCCGGTTGTGGGCTCGGACACGACGTGCGAGCCTTGGCGGCCCAAGGCTTGGCGGTTCGGGGAGTGGATTTGGCCGAGACGGCGGTGGCGCTGGCTCGTGCGTTTCCTGCCGTGGCGGCGGAGACTTACGAACTCGGGGATTTTTTGGAACCGGCATGGCGCGAGGGTCGGCATTTTTCCGCGATTTGGGAGCACACGTGTTTTTGCGCGATCGATCCGAGTCGGCGTGCGGATTACGCCGCCGCCGCCGCCGATTTGTTGGAAGCGGGTGGTTTGTTGGCTGGCGTGTTTTTCCTGACCCCATATGATCCGGGCGAGGAAACGGCGGGGCCGCCATTCCCGACGACGATGGATGAGATCGAGAGCTGGTTGAGTCCATGGTTTGAGCGAATCGATGGCTGGGTGCCGGAGCGCGCTTACCCGGGCAGGCTGGGGCGTGAGTGGACCGCGCTGTTTCGGCGGACGGCGCAGGCATGAGTTGCAAGGCGGCACGGCGGCGCTAGGTTCCAAACCCATTCAGTCGATGAAATTTTCCATCATTTTCCCAATCTGCGCGCTGTTGCCCCTGAGTGGCTTCGGGCAGCAGGAGCGCTTTTACATGAATGATCGCAAGGCTCCGGAAACGCGCGAGGACTTGGTGGCAATCCAGACGGCGCTGGCAGAAGCCTTGCCTAAGGCGCGCGCGGCGACCGTGGGCATTGAAATCAAGGATGGTGCGGGCAGTGGCGTGATTGTTTCCGCAGATGGCTTGGTGCTGACCGCGGCCCACGTGGCCACTGGGGTGAAGAAAAAAATCACGGTGGTGTTGGAGGATGGCACCAAGCTGAAGGCGGAGACGCTGGGTTTGGTGGCTGAAAATGACGCGGCCATGGCGCAGATTCTGGAGCCGGGGCCGTTTCCATTTGTTGAGCTGGACCGGGATGACAGCCCGAAATTGGGCGACTGGTTGTTCTCGCTCGGACACTCCGGCGGCTTTGACTTGGCGCGGGGATCGGTGGTTCGACTTGGCCGCT